>CBFGMW010000155.1:0-6123 GCA_965649925.1 uncultured Fluviicola sp. | reverse complement strand
TCAATCTTCAACGATTCGTCAAAAACCAGGTTTTCAGCCTTGAAATAAGGTACAGTCACAAAATTTGCCGGTGGAAGTGCATTGTTATCAGTTGTCAGCTCTGCCAATTTTTCGTTCGGAGTGTCTGACATTGTAAAAGTCAATTCTCCGCCGTCAACCAGCATATCCTGTGTTATAAAGAAATTAGTGATTGGCTCGTTGTTATACATCACTTTTTCTACATACACATTACTTTCATTATTGTTTGGAGCCTGAACAGCCAAATATCTATTCTGTAACTGAATAGTAGCATAATTGAACAACGGACTTCCTATAGTATAAGTCGGTGAGCCCGGACAATAAGGATAAATTCCCAAAGAACTCAAAACGAACCAGCCACTCATTTGTCCGCAATCTTCATTTCCTGAAAGGCCATCAGGAGCCGCGCGGTATTCATTTTTCATGATCGAACGAACCAATTCTTGTGTTTTATAAGGAACTCCTGCATAATTGTATGCATAAGCCATGTGATGTGAAGGTTCGTTTCCGTGGGCGTATTGTCCGATTAAACCGGTAATATCTGCCTGTTCTCTTCCTGACATTCCTGATTTGTCGGTAAACATTCTGTCGAGAAAAACTTCTAATCCTTTATTTCCACCATGAAGAATCCGCATTTCAGCAATGTTGTGCTGCGGTGCCATGGAATATTGCCACGCATTGGCTTCGGTGTAATGGTGATTTACTTCGTTTGGAACGAAATTAGGAAGCCACAATCCACCGTTTCTAGGTTGGAAAAATCCTGAATTTTCATTCCACAAATTCATGTACGAAGCACTTCTCAATCGAAATTCGTCTTCGATCTCTTTGTTTCCAAGCATTTTTGCAAATTCGGCAATACACCAGTCGTCATAAGCATATTCCAACGTTTTTGAAACAGATTCTGCTTCTGTTTCAGCTGAAATAAATCCATTTTTCCCATACTGCACTCTTCCATATCGATCTGATTTTGCAGTTCGAACCATATCAGCCAATAACGAATCGGGTTTTTCCAGTTTGATTCCTTTCGCATAAGCATCGGTAATAATAGAAACCGCATGATACCCTATCATACAATCTGTTTCGTTGTTTGATAAAGTCCACATAGGGAGAACGCCTGTTTGTTCGGCCTGTAAGCGAAAAGATTCTATAAAATCATGCGCCCGTTCCGGCTGTAAAAGTGTGTAAAGCGGATTCGCAGATCGGTATGTGTCCCATAACGAAAAAACGGAATAAACCGGTGTTTCACTATGAGAAATAGTATTATTGAATGTTCTGTAACGTCCATCCACATCGCTCCAAATACTCGGGTGTGTGAATGCATGATAAAGTGCTGTGTAGAAATTAATTACGTTCGCTTTGTTTTCCTGTGAAACTTCGATCTTACTTAACTCCTTTCTCCAACTAGCTGATGCAATTACCTGGTAATGGTTCAAATCAAATGAACTTATTTCTCTTTTAAGGTTTGTTGTTGCTCCCTGCACATCTGTTCCTGATAATCCTATTCGAACAGTTACCTGTATAACGCTGGCCGGGAATTCCAATACCATTTGATACTGGCCTTTTTCTTTATTGAAATACCATTTTGCTTTTGAGAAGGGAATGCTTGTTTCGAGGTCGAAATACAAATGCTGTTCTTTTGCCCAGGCTTCGGAAATGCGTTTTCCGGTAATGCGGGTATTGGATTCTTTCACAGCTTCTGTTTCGATTACGCGATCGCGGTATCCCAAATCAATTACAATGAAACGTTTCCCTTTCTTTTTCGGGAAATCGTATTGATGAATTCCACAATGCTCAGTAGCAGTTAATTTCGCCTGAATGCCATTTTGAAGTTTAACCGAATAAAACCCAGGTGTTGCAACTTCATCGTCATGCGAAAAGCCCGAACCATAGCCGCCTTTCTTCACGTAGCCGGGAACCAGGTTTGCTTTTTTTCCAACCTGGGGGATAATCAAAATATCACTGTAATCCGGAATTCCTGTTCCGCTCAAATGCGTGTTTGCAAAACCGTAGATAACAGAATCGGAATAATGATAACCTGAACAACCGTCCCAGCCTTCAGGTCTGGTATCAGGGCTTACCTGTGCCATTCCGAACGGAACTACTGCTCCGGGAAATGTATGACCGTGCCCACCGGTTCCAATAAATGGATTCACATACACGTTCGGATCGAAAGGGGCTCTTTTCTTTTGCGTTCCATACAATTGTGATTCAGCCTTATCCGACAACTTTTGTAATTCAGTTACCTGTGAAAATCCGATAATCGGAAATATGCACGTAATTACAAGGAATAGTTTTAAGAATTTCATGCGTGTTTTGATATTGAATTCCAGAATAAGGCTGCTGCAGTTCCTAATACCGCTGCGTTCCTGTTATGTAAATGAGAAATGCGGATCTCAATTTTGTTTTCGTAGATCTTTAAGATATTCGCTTCCATGTATTGCTTTACTTTCTTCGCGAACGAATCACCGCTTTGAGCAATTCCACCGAAGAGCACATAACATTTCGGATTGGAGAATGTTGCGAAATCTGCCAGGGCTGAGCCTAAAACACGTGCTGTATAATCAATTATTTCATTTGCAAACAGGTCACCGCTGTTCGCATCTTCAAATACATTTTTGGCTGATAAAGTTTCGTGTTGGAACAGGCTTGAATGGGCTTTGTTTTCAGAATCCAATTCCATGACACTGCGCACAATTCCGGTACTGGAAACGTATGTCTCTAAACAGCCCTTTCTCCCACAACCGCAAACACGTCCGTTGGGAACTACTCTGAAATGACCGTATTCACCTGCTAGTCCGTCGTGACCAACAATCAGTTTTCCTTCAATAAAAACACCTGAGCCCAATCCGGTTCCAAGTGTAATGGTTACAAAATCTTTCAGATCCTGGGCGCAGCCAAAAAGGTGTTCGCCCAAAGCTGCGGCATTCGCATCGTTTGAAAGCATAGCAGGACAATGGAAACGTTCCTCAAAGAGTTCGCAGATCGGAACAATTCCTTTCCAGTTCAAATTGGGCGCAAATTCAATGTTCCCGGTAAACAGGTTTCCGTTTGGTGCACCTATCCCAATTCCAAAGATTAAATGGAATAGCGAAGTGGCTTTTACCTGTTTGTATATTTCATCAACCAAATCACTTGGCTGCGCGTATTCTTTTGTTCGAATAGAAGATTCAAAAAGAATTTCTCCCTGCCTGTTCACCAACCCGAACGCTGTGTTCGTACCACCAATATCAATCCCTAAGGCAACGTGTTCAACCATATTACAAAAATTGTAAAAAAAACGGCAAAATAAACCGATTTACTAAACTTTTTAGTAGTCCGCTTCCGAAGTTGCGAACCACTCATTTTTAAATGCTTCCAGAAAACTCTCCATCAGAGTATGTCGTTCTGAAGCCAACGCTTTTCCGGTAGTTGTCTGCATACGATCTTTCAGCAACAATAATTTCTCGTAAAAGTGATTAATAGTATGACTTTTATCGTTCGCATAATCCTCGAAACTCGTATGATTTGCAGGCTCTAACCCCGCCTGAAACAACTTTCTGTTTCGCGCACCGCCAAAGTGAAAGGCCCGTGCGATTCCAATTGCTCCTATTGCATCCAATCTATCTGCATCACGAACGATCTGTAGTTCAAGTGCGCCGGTTTCATCGGCAACACCGGAACCTTTGAACGAAATCTTGTCGATTAAAGGCGCAACAGAGTCAATAAACGCGGCATCAAATCCTATTTCATTCATTACTTCTCTCCCAACCCGCTCGCCATCGTTATGAATTCCTCCGTTGAGTTTGTGATCAGAAATATCGTGCAATAATGCCAGCGCCTTTACCAGGTCTCTATCTCCGCCTTCAGTATTCTGAATAAGCAAAGCTGTTCTTGTTACACGGAGAATATGGTCAAAATCGTGGTCGGCGTGCTGCGTTTCAAAACGGCGTTTTACTTCCGCCTCGAGTGTTTGTAATAGGGATTGTAAATTCATTGCGTAAAGATAATGAATGTAGTGACAGGTCGCGACCTGTCACTACATTATCCACGACCTGTCAACATATTTGCATTTTACGTAAAACTCACTATCTTTGCACCCTGCTTATTCGTTAGGCAGACGTTAATTTATATTATTCATCAGGTTTCGAACCTAAACATTAACAGAAATGGCAACACGTATTCGTTTACAACGTCACGGAAAAAAAGGTAAAGCAATTTACCATTTAGTAGTAGCAGATTCTCGCGCTAAAAGAGATGGAAAGTTCATCGAGAAATTGGGAACTTACAATCCGAACACTAACCCGGCAACAATCAACATCAATTTTGATTCAGCTGTAAATTGGGTTGGTACAGGTGCAGAAATGACTGAAACTGCTCGCGCAATTCTTTCTTACAAAGGAGTATTGTACAAAAATCACCTGATCAAAGGAATCGCTAAAGGAGCGTTGACTACTGACCAGGTAGAAAGCAAATTTGCTGCTTGGGAAGCTGACAAAGCTAACAAGATTCAAGGCAAAATTGAAGGTCTTGGTAAAGACGCAGCAAGTGATAAAGTTGCTCGTTTACAAGCTGAGGCTGAAGCAAATGCTGCTAAAGCAAAAGCAATTGAAGCTAAAAACACTCCTGAAGTAGAAGAAGCTCCTGAAGCAGAAGCTGCAACAGAAGTTGAGGCTACAGAAGAAACTGCTCCTGAAGTAGAAGCTGCAACTGAAGAAGTTACTGAAACTCCGGCTGTTGAAACTGAAGCTCCTGCAACTGAAGAGGCACCAGCAACAGAAGCTCCGGCTGATGAGGCTCCTGAAGCTGAAGCAGAAACTAAAGACGCAGAGTAATTAAAACATTTCTGAATGCAAATTAAAGATTGCTTTCAATTAGGTTATATAGCGAAACTTCACGGATTTAAAGGTGAAGTTTCGCTGTTTTTAGACGTTACCAATCCGTCTGATTACGCTGGCCTTGATGCACTGTTCATAGAACTGAACGGGCAATTGACCCCATTTTTCATTAAATCACTTCAACTGAAGAACAAAGGTTTTGCTGCCGTGAAACTGGAGGGTGTTGATACTGAAAACGACGCAAAATTATTGCTTCGTAAAAGCTGTTATCTGCCAATTTCTATTTTACCGGATCTCGACGACAAGCATTTCTACGACCACGAGGTTATTGGTTACGAAGTAATCGACACACGTTTGGGTTCTGTTGGAATTTTGGAACAGGTAATAGATTTATCTGTGAATCCTTTATTACAAATCATGAAGGACGAAAAGGAAGTTTTGGTTCCTTTTGTAGATGATTTGATCCAGCGGGTAGACCGCAAAAACAAACAGCTTCATATTTCTGCGCCGGAAGGATTGATTGAGATGTATTTGGGATTGTAATGTCCATCTTCCGTTTCAAACATTTCTACATTCATCAACAAAATTCTGCTCTGAAAGTAGGCACTGATGCCATGCTCCTTGGAAGTATTTGCAATTGGGACTCTCCTACCCGCTTATTGGACATTGGGACAGGAACAGGAGTTTTGACTTTAATGTGCGCACAGCGCTTCCTGTTTCAGGGAATCCTTGGTTTGGAAATCGATCCGGAAGCAGCTAACGAAGCAAGACAAAACGCATCTGATTCCCCTTTTGAATCGCCGATAGAAATAGTTCAGGAACGAATACAGGATTATCAACCGGAACAACTGTTTGATGCCATAATCAGCAATCCGCCTTTCTTTGAGAACAGTTCCAAAAACGAGAGCAAACAATCCGAATTGGCGCGTCACACAGACACTTTGAGTTATTCCGATTTGATTTCAGCTATCAGCAGATTACTCAGCCCGGAAGGGAAAGCATGGATTATTCTGCCAAACTCGGCCGAAGATTCGATCAAGCATTTAACCGCGCAGAACAGACTTTTTATTTCACGACTGATTTACCTCGAAGGAAAACCGGGAAAACATGTCCGTACTATTTTCGCTATGAGTAAAGTTCAATCGGGAACAGTTCTTTCTAAGTTTACAATTCGAAATGAAGATGGTTCTTACTCGGATGAGTATAAAGAATTGACTAAGGAGTTTCATGATCGGGAATTATGATAATCCGAATTGTCAGTTACGAATTACTGATTCTTTTCAATTCCCGT
>CBFGMW010000154.1:0-6193 GCA_965649925.1 uncultured Fluviicola sp. | reverse complement strand
TGATTAAAAGTTATCCATGGCAGGGAATTGTTGTAGATGAAAAAGCTGAAATCCTCTCGAAATACAACGTTGTTACGAAACCGTCTTATGTTATTGTTGACCGAATAGGTTATGTAGTTCAGGCACCGGCATTGGGTCCGTTGCCAAACGGAAACAGACAGACAGTCGATCAGATTTTCTTCGAAATAAAAAGAAGTTCCGAGAATCAGGAGCCGAAGTAATCCTGCATTGAAGTAAAACAAGAATAAACCCTATTTTTGTAATCAATTTTAGAAGTACAATGCGCTTTAACGTCAGTGAAATATCGGCTTTAATTAAAGATCGAAGAACTATATATCCGGAGCAATTCAGTAATCGTGCAGTCCATAAGGAATTAATTGAAGCTTTGCTCAACAACGCTATTTGGGCCCCAACGCACGGACTCACACAGCCATGGCGATTTGTCGTAATCAGCGAGGATGCAAAAATTACGCTCGGAGAGAATTTAGCCAAAAGCTATTTAGAAGCCATTCCGAAAGAAAATCAATCGGATGCAAAACTTTCAAAACTGCTTAATCGTCCGAAAAAAGCAAGCGCAGTAATTGCCATCATTTTGCATAGAGAAAAAGATACCAAAATTTCTGAAAAAGATGATTTTGCAGCAGTTGCGTGTGCAGTACAAAACATGCATTTAACTGCAACTGCTTACGGATTAGGTGCATTTTGGTCAACTCCCAAAATCATGAATCATCCGAATATACGCACCTTTCTCGAACTTACTGAAGAGCAGGAATGCGTTGGCTTCTTTTATATCGGTTATCCTGAAAATGAATGGCCTTCCGGTCAAAGAAGACCTATAGAATATGTTACTTCCTGGAAAAAATAAGTTGTTCCAACTAAAAACGAGTTCTGAGCGTTATTGATTTTATGAAGAAACTGGTAAGCTTTATTTTTATTACGGTCTTAATTACAAATTGCGGGATTTGCTGGTCGCAAAAAACCAAGCGCGACAAATTTCCCAGCTATTTCGGAATTGTAGCTTCACCGATTATTCCCAATAATTTTATTGGTGATGTTCGAACCAATATGCAGGATACATCCGGAACGTTTCATGCTTCCTTTAATCATAAAGTCGGATTTACTTTCGGGGCAATTGTTCGTATTGGCGTTACAAAAACCATTTCCATTGAAACCGGGCTTTCTCAGGTACGAAGAAATTACAGCGTAGATGCTTCCGTTCCTGATTCGAGTTTTAGCGGATCACAACGATTGGCATTTGTGAATTATGATTTACCGATAAATGGTTTGTTTTATGTTCAACTGTCGGATAAATGGTATATGAACGCTGCCATTGGTTTTTCAATTACACATTTTCCAAGTGATTCTCGTGACACCATTCGTTTTGACTCTAAAAACATTGTTTCGGTAGAAGCGCGCAGAACTGCCAGAACCTATTTTGCAGCCAATGCAGGTTTGGGATTTGAATACCGGACAGATAAATCAGGAACATTCTATTTAGGCGGCAGCGCAAAAGTTCCGTTTAAAGATCCTTTCTATGGTGTTGGAATTTATTCTACTTCAAGTATCGGCAACAAAATGGTGGCTTACAGCCCAATTTCATCAGGTTATTTCACATTAGATATCCGTTACTTTCTTCCGAATATCCGTAAGAGTGATGAGCACTTCAACAAACCATTGATCGACTGATGCAAGCTGAAATTCAACGAATTATTTCCCATTTTGAAATGCTCGAACATCCGGAAGGAGGATTTTACAAAGAGCTTTTTCGATCTTCGAACACCACAAACAACCGATCCGTTTTAAGCAGTATTCACTACTTACTTTACGATAATCACGTTTCAAACTTTCATACGATTGATTCTGATGAAGCTTGGTATCATCACGAAGGAGACGTTCTGAATATTCACACTTTTCATCCCGAGAAAGGATATCAACTCCTCCGTTTAGGTTCAATTTCAGTCGGTGCAGAACCATTTCAAATTGTAGAAGCCGGAACTGTTTTCGGATCATGCCTTGAAAATGAAAACAGCTATGTTTTGGTTTCCTGTGCAGTAGCTCCGGCATTTGAGTTTGAGCATTTCCACTTAAACAAACGGACTGATCTTTTAGTTAAATTCCCTGAACAGGAAGAAATCATTTTAAAACTTACCCCGGAAGTTTCCCTCTAACCACCTGGCGGATATCTCTCCCACTCGGATTTTCAAAGATTTCAAGTTCAAATTCGGAAATAACCGCAAACAAATGATCAAAAATATCAGCGGAAATCCGTTCAAATTCCTGCCATTCCTTGGATGAGATAAAACAATAAATTTCGATAGGAACACCCGTTGGGCTTGGCGCCATTTGCCTGGAAAGTAAAGGCATTGTATTGTTTACATCCGGATAGTGAAAAAGGTATAATTCTACGTATTTCCGAAACAACCCGATATTTGTCTGACGACGTGCGTTGATCTTGTCGTTCGCATCAAAACCAAACTTGTTGTTGTAATCTTCCACTGTACTCTGTGTTTCCTGAATATACTCCCGGAGAATTTTTATGTTGGAAAGGCGCCTGATCAGCTCGGAATCTGCAAAATGGATAGATTCCATCTGAATGCTCAATGAACGTTTTAATCTTCTCCCGTTCGACTCCTGCATTCCGCGCCAGTTAATAAACGAATCGGCAATAAAAGCGTATGTAGGAATTGTGGTGATTGTTTTATCGAAATTACGCACTTTCACCGTTGTAAGATTGATTTCCTCTACTGTCCCGTCGGCACCATATTTTTCCATGGTTACCCAATCGTCGATGCGAATCATATCGTTTGCTGCCAGCTGAATACTTCCTACAAATCCCAGGATAGTATCTTTAAAAACAAGTACTAAAATAGCCGTCATTGCTCCCAGAGAAGTCAGGAAGAACAACGGTGATTGATTTGTGATTGAAGCAAGTAACAAAATCAGGAAGATTCCTGAGGCAATGATTTTTGTAATCTGGAAGTACGACTGAACAGGCTTATCCTTATACAATTCTTTTTCCTTCAGAATATCTCTGAAAACATTCAATGTTCTGTTCACAGCAATCATCACAACAACAATCAACAAGGCATCAATTCCTTTCAGCGCAATTTTATTCCAGGTCGGGTAATGATAAAACGCAATATTCCATGCAGGTTTCATAACCATTAGCGGGACAAAATATCCGAGTGCGTTGAAAACCTTATTGGATATGAAGTAATCGTCCCAGGTCAATTTCGATTTTCGCATCAAAGCGTCAATACCGGTCACTAAAATTTTACGGGTAATAACCCAAAGAACAAAGAACAGGACAATTGAGAGGAGGAACATTCCGGCCGCCCAATACGGAAGATGATTTGTAAAACCTTCTTTGTCAAAAGAATAAACTTCACCGTTCTTCGACCAATAAAAATGTTCAATGTATCCAATTACCTTTTCCTTCATAGCACAGTCTGTTTGACTAAAATAATCATTCTGAATTTGGATTCGGGATGAAAGCTCAGAGAATCGACATTAATACAGAAATCACTTTAACTTAGCAGCAAAAAAGCACCTATGAAGAAGAAGCGGCTGCTTCTGTTTGGCTTACTTACTTTGCTCATGGCACCATTGGGCTGGTGTATTGCACTATTTCCTGACTGGAAAGAATTTCTCGCACTTAGAGAATTCAATTTACCGGCCATTCTGCTAGGTATTTCTTTTGGAGGTTCATGCGCCATGATTATTCATCTCTATTCTGAAATTGACGAAAACGCCCCGCTTATCCAGGATCAGCTTGCTTTGGTAAAATCGCTAAAAATCAATTTATTCGATTGTATTTTTCTTGCTTTTTGTGCCGGATTTGGGGAAGAAATGCTGTTTCGGGCAGGAATTCAACCTTACCTTGGACCATGGATTACCTCCGTTTTATTCGTTGCAATTCATGGTTATCTACATCCTCGAAAATGGAACGTAACCAAATACGGTTTAATGGTACTTGTTTTCATCTTGCTCATTTCCTTCGGCAAGGAAGAGTTCGGGCTTTGGTTCTGTATTTCCGCTCATTTTGGTTATGATTTTATTCTGTTTTATTTGTGGAAAGATCAGAACTCCACTATCTGAATACGCAACCTGCTGGTAACACGTGCAAGCGCGCATGTTGGCAAAACGATACTCTGATCAATTTCCAGCAATTCCAGAAAACGCAAATCACATAGCTCATCCGGTATGCGTAGTAAAGGGCCTGAACGAACCAGCCGCAGTTCTTTGAGCGAAACCCAGTTCGACATCAGGACAGAAAGACTATCGATAGTATTCATCCCTAAATTCAACGTTTGTAATGAATCTAATTCATAAATCCCATTAGGAAGTGTTCTTAAATTGTTTCGATTCAGGTTCAGAACCATCAGGCTTTTCAGATTTGAAACTGAATCAGGAATATACTCTATCTGGTTATTATTGAGTATCAGCATTTCGAGTTTTTTAAGATTTCCAATACAATCCGGCAGTGAATCGAGATCGTTGTATGCAATGCTTAGAATTTTCAAGTTCTTTAAGTAACAGACTTCCTCGGGAAATTTGACAAATTCATTTTTTCCCAGATACAGCACTTCCAGTTTGGTGAGTTTAGTTATAGAATCAGGTAAGGTCGTTAGATGATTCCCGAAAAGTGACAAACTTGTTAGATTTTCGGTGAGGAATACTTCCTGGGGAACTTCATCTAAATTTCTTTTGTTGTATCCCAAGTGAGCACCTGGTCGCCCTTTTGACAATGTGGAGAACTGTCCGCATGAAGTGATTGCAGTTGTTAGCAATAATATGGCACCAATTTTGAATATCGTCACACATCCAACATTAAAACGGAATAACTTTGAAAATGAAAAAACATTCGGGGTTGGAGTAAAGCTATTTTTTTCAGTTTTCAAGGCAACTTTTCTTTACATTTGGAGTTTTAAAGGTAACTCTAAGAGATTATAAAATAAAAAGATATGAAAAAGATATTTGTTATTGCAATTGGATTATCGGCTTCAACGTTCACATTTGCTCAAAACAACTTACAGGAAGCAAATGAAATGTCAACGAAGATCATTCATGATTTAGGCTTAAATGCTGAGCAGGCACAAAAAGTTTCAGAAATATACACGAACATTGGTATGAAGAATGAAGCGGTACTTTCTGATCCAAGCACTACGGAGCAATTCAGAAAAGACGCGCTAAAAGGCAATACCGAAGCCGGTCAATATTTGGTAAATGAAGTTCTTACACCTGAACAACGTACTATTTGGGAATCGAAACAACAACCGAAAAAAGTTCAAATTCAGGAAACTCCTGTGAAAATGAAATCTGCTCCTGCCGGAAAAGTAAATTAATTTTCAGGAAGAAATAAAAAAAGCCCCCGACGATATCGCCAGGGGCTTTTTTGTTATCCAATTTTATCAGCAAATACTTTTCTGAATTTCTCAACTTTCGGTCGAACTACGGCCTGGCAGTATGCATTTCCGGGATTCAATTCGAAATAATCTTTATGATAATCCTCAGCCGGATAATATGTTGCAAGCGGCACAATCTCAGTTGCAATAGGCTGACTCCAGACCTTTTCTATCGTCAAACTTTGTTTGTACGCATTAGCAATATTTGCCTGTTCCTGGTTATGATAAAAAATCACTGAACGGTATTGGGTTCCAATATCATTTCCTTGTCGGTTTACCTGAGTTGGATCATGCACAAACCAAAAAACTTCGAGAATTTCCGAATAAGAAATAATTTCAGGATCGAAAACAACTCGTGCTACTTCCGCATGTCCGGTTGTTCCTGTACAAATATCTTTATACGTCGGATTTAAGGTATGCCCGCCACAATAACCGGGTTCTACCGAAATAACTCCATTTAGATCTTTGTAACATGCCTCAATGCACCAAAAACATCCGGCTCCAAGCGTTGCTTCCATTTTTTTTGTTTAAAGTTAAAAAAAGCCTTCGAATCCTGCTTATTGTTCTGACAGCTTGTCCAAATAACTTCGGAGTTTTATTCAGGATTGCTAACTTCGCAGTACTTTGACAAATTATTCCCGCAATTTTTGGTGCCTTTGTTTCTCCATGTTCTTCTTCACTGCAAGTTACAACCTGGTGATCCCTGAAATGAATACCATCATTTCCAATTTGAACGGCGCCGATTACAAGGGCTGGATCATTGCTCTTTTCACTGTTTCAGCGGGAAT
>CBFGMW010000153.1:0-6196 GCA_965649925.1 uncultured Fluviicola sp. | reverse complement strand
GTTTCCTGTAGAAACTACGCGTGCAACTACTTTTCCGTTTCCAACATAAGTTCCGGTCAATAAACGGTAACCGAAGTTCTCAATGTTGAAAAAGTAAGAAGAGTTGAAAGCTGTTGCCCCTGAGTTGATTTTCAAAATCCCCGATGGTTTGGTACTTTGCGTAAATCCTGCAGCTAATGAAGAAGAAGAAAATGTGTAGTGATCTCCGTTTTCATCGGTGAAGATACATGGAGAACCTCCGTAGTATCCAATTGGGCTTGTTCTTGAATCTTTAAATGTAGTTTGGTAAACCATTCCCGGGTAAGAGAAAACAGAAACGTAAGCTGTATCCGTTCTGTCTGTTTGCCAGGATGCTCCGTGTAACGGGTAGAATGAAACATACAATTTGTCTCCATCGACAAAAGTGTGTGTCGGCCACATGTTCAATTGTGCCAATGTATCGTCGTACAAAGTATATAGCGGGTGACTTACAGTATTTGTAATTGCCATTGAATTCGGATCGATAGTCTGGATTTTAGTATCGTAAGATCCGCCGCCCCATGGAGCCCCGATTCCAATTACATTTCCGTTTGGTAAATTTTCAATCACATCAACGCGATCATAAATGAAACTTCCCGCTTCCTGGATTGCTCCGTTGTTTAATGTATATCCTGTACAAACATTGTTAGTGTAATCGAAAGCCATGTATTTACCGCCTGTAGTTTTGTGGTAGTACATCCAGCCCAATTGTTCGGTACCAATACCATTTGCAGAAATAGTTCCGGACATCAAATCGGCAGTTGTTAAAACGTATTCCGCTTCAACTCCTGCGCTTTCTGTTTTCAGTCCAACGAAATAACCACTTGAAATTGCCGGTTGTTCTTCATTGGTTTTTTTCTTTTTACATGATGTGAATGCAATACCCATTGCCAAAACACTCACTAAAATTAAACGTGTTGTTTTCATTTTACTTTATTTATTTTAAATTTTGTTTACCCGCTTTGGCGGGCGCAATCGAAAGCAGTGCTTTCTCTCATTTTGCTAAGTAGTAGCGTAGTTTGATATTAAAACTTCTTCCGGGTTTCTGGATTTTAAAATTGTCGTAACACAAAGCATCAAAGATATTCATGCAGGCTAGTGAAACATTATATCTTCCGTTGAAAGCAGAGTAGGTTAGTGCCAGGTTACTTACCAGCTGTCGTGGAATCACGAATTTCGAATCAAGACTTCCTTGGCTTTCCCATTTCAGGAAAAACTCTTCTATGTAGGATGTGCTCCAGCTAATTCCGTATGTCTGCTTTGTTTTACCGAATTGTTTTGAATTGAATGAAACATTCGCATTTCCGAATAAAAAAGGAGTGTTTGGTAAACGGTCTCCATTCAATAAATCGGGCTCTCCGTTAGGTTTTAGTGCTTCGTTACGAATGTTTTGCAGCGTAGAGTTTAATTCTACCGTTAAATATGATTTGAATTTATATGTAATTGCCCCTTCAAAACAATGGATGTTGGCATGACCAAGGTTTTGGTATTGCGACGTAATTCCGATTGCCACATTTCTTATCAGATTCGTTGGCTGACGGTAGAGGTAATTGAATTCAAAATTCACAATGTGCTTATTGAATTTCTTTCCGAATAAGAACCCAACGTTATAATTCTGGCTTTTTTCAGGCTCCAAAACTGAATTTGGCTGCTGCAGTAATCCATCACCGAAAACTTCATAACCTTCAGGTAAGCGGTAAGTGTTCTCGTATGAAGCTTTTAATTGCAGCGAATTGAATACGAAATAACTCGCAGCAGCGCCAAATCCGGGAAGTTGTAATTGTTTGCTCTCTTTTCGGATCACGTTTTCGTCTGTTTCTTCCACATAAACTTCCTGGTATAAAAGAGAGTTCAAATGGAAGCTTTTTACAAATGCATTTCCGGTAAACCGATTGTCGAAAAGTTTGATCTGGTACGATAAACCTGTAAAGTTTTTTGCAAGAATATTCGGATCAGTGAATGGGAGCGGACCTTGTTTCAAAGGATCTGATCCTGTTCGCTGAATGCGTGAATACGTATTGTTTAACGTTATTTGCTGATTGCTTCCTATTGTGTAGTTCAATGTAGCAAGTCCGAAGGCTGATTGATCATTGAATGTAAACATGGTGGTGTACCAATTCAGTTCACCGGAATAATTACTCAGTGTTTTGTAGGTATAAGCTCCGGTCCAATCGTAAACTCGCGAACTGGTGTCTACATTTTGCTGTGTAATGTTGCTGTACAAACCGGAAACGCGCAGACTCAGATTTTTAATAAACAGGTTATTCTTCTCGTATTTGATGGTTGGAATGAAACCACGTTCAGTTGTGTGGACTTCACCGGCCACAATATTCATATTCGCTCCGTTCTGAATTTCTTTGTATTGAGTAGAAGCAATCAGACCGATCATTAACCTGTCCGCAAATTTTTTCTTTACAATTCCGAATTCTATATTCCCTGTTACTGATTTATAAGCGTCGTTAAAACGTTCTACTTCTGTAATGAAATCATCCTTTTTACCGGTTTGTTTGTCGAACAGGTATGTTTGAATCTTGAAATTATTGTCGGAGTAGTTGTAGAATGCGCTGGCATTAATCATGAATCCGTTTTTGAATCCTTTTCTTCCCACAACACTTGTCTGATGCGTATTGAAAGATCCGAAGCCGTAGGAAACGTCGAGGTAATTCTTTAATGAGTTATTGGTGACAATATTCACTGCTCCGCCCAGAACATCGGAACCTAAATGAACAGGAACAACTCCTTTGTATATTTCCACGCGCTCTACATTGTTAACCGGAACACTGTTGATATTGTAGGCTGAACCAAGAACTTCTGTTGGCAAACCATCCACGAAAAAACGAACCTGGTTTCCGGTAAACCCACTCAGTGAAAAAACGAAATCAGAACCCAAACCACCTGTTTCGCGAATTCTGACTCCTGTAGTTTGATTCAGTACCTGATTTACATTCATACTTCTGTTCTGAAGCGGTTTCATATCAATGGATTCAACGGCAAAAGGCTGTTCTTTTACCATTTCAGCTTTTGTTTTCATAATCACTACTTCTTCGATCAGATTGTTCTTCATCTGAATCGACGGAATAGTTGTTTCCGGTTTGTTTACGTGAATAACTGATTCGGTTGTTTCGTATTCGGAAGAAGAAACCACAATGGTTTGCTTACCGTACGGAACATTTTCCAGTTTAAATTGTCCGAGCGAATCTGCTGTTGTACTGATTTTCATTCCTTTAATAGAAACCACTGCGAACGGAACTGGAGTTCCCTGATCAGTTATTGTCCCGCTTACAGTTGATTTTTGACTGTAACCGGTAAATGAAATGGTGCAAACGAGGAGAAAAACAAGACTTTTGAACACGTTATTTTTATTTAGTCTAAATAATTTAGGCAAAAGTATATAGAGAACGGACTGTCGGCAATACCACGATATTGGTATTTTTTGCAATATTTCCACTTGACTTTGATACATCCGCTTCCGCGGATACTCAGTCGGACGTGGAAGTCGTCAGACCTGGATTCGAAAAGCAGTGATGCAGATTTGGATTTCACTTATTCCGATATGGAACGGCCCGTCAAACCGAGTGATTCTTACCGAAATGCAATGAGGTCAGAATTGTATCGGGGTTAAGGGCAAAAAAAATGTCAGACCACTAAGCCTGACATTCCTGTATATATGCTATTGCATTTAGTTTTTCTTCTTGGATGGAAGTTTGATCTTGTTAAAGGATTCCAATACCCAGCGGAACCAATCGTAATATAAAGAAATGATCAGAATAATAGTCATTCCCCAAAGGACCATAAAGTTTGCCCAGAAGGTACTGATTCTTACTCCAAAGAAATATTTCTGGTATGAATAGAATGGTGCATCCAGGAAACGTTTTCCAACCGGATCAATATAGAGCGGATCATCTTTCTGAAGAATTTCGTCATCCGTAACAATTGCTTTCTGAACTTCCGTCCGGCTCGTTACAATATCCATCAAACTTTCATTCGAAAACAGATTCTGTGAAGCCTGGAAATTTTTGTCACCTGTTTTCGCAATCAGGTACTCAATTTTAGTCGATACACGGTTAAAATTTTCAATGTATTGTTTTTTCAGAATCTCTATCCAGTTATTGATGGCAGATTGTACTTTCCCTGAAGGCTGCCCCGGTTTCAATGCTTTTAAGTTCTCTAAACAATCCTGGCAACTCAGATTTGACCATTTTTTACTTTCCTTGGTGATTTCATTGATCAAAATGTGCTGTGCTCTTGAATAGTCGCGTTCAGAAGATTTGTTATTTGCTAATATGTCTAACTGTTTTCTCATTTCCGGAATCCAGTAGTCACGCATCCAGCCACTGTTGCTTTTCTCCTGGTTCAGCTCAAAATACTGGCTTTCATGCGCATTCTCTTTTGCCTGAACTACGGCCAATGCTTCGTATGCCCAGCGTGAAGCCATTGCATTTCCAATCCATGGAACTTCATTGGTGTTCGAGAAAATAGGGTGCAGCTTATCAAATTTCACAATAACTCCTGAAAAGAGCAGTTGGGGGATGATCAGTAACGGAACGGTGATGTAAATTACTTTCGCGGAATTGAACCCGGATGAAATATTCAATCCAAGCACGTTAGCCATACACGAAGTAGAGAACAAGATTAACCAATATTCCAGCCACATTCCATGAATTTCAAGTATCAGATTTCCAACTATCACGAAAAACGCAGCCTGCAGCGCCGAAATAATGAACATGATCAGGATCTTCGACCACAAATAGGAACCTCTTGACAGATTTAAGAAACTCTCACGCTTCAGGATTTTCTTATCCTTGATGATTTCTTCAGCCGCAACGGTTAATCCAAGGAAAAGCGCCACAACCACTGAAATGAATAAGTATTGTGGTAAGTTCTCGTTTGCGTAGAAAATATATTCTTTGACTCCTTTTTCATTTGTATTGAAGAACTTCACGAAAAAAGCCAGGATAACAGCCAAAAGCGGCGCTTCCAGCATATTAATAAGCATGTACTGACGATTCGCCAGTTTACTCAATACATCGCGCAGGAAGAATACTTTAAACTGAGCCAGTTTCCCCGCTATTTTTGAAGTTCCCTGAACCGGATTCTTTATTTCAGGAATAGCTTCTTTGGTATTGTTTGTAATGAAACGCTGGTTCCATTCTTTCGGAGATACTTTTCGGTATTTCGTTTGGTTTCCGTATTCGTCAACAACCTTTGCTTCTATAATATTGAAGATTTGTTCCGGATTCACATTACCACAAATCGGACATTCGCGCTCATTGGCGTTTACGTGATGTACGTGCGTTTTGAAATAAACTACCGCATCAATAGGGTTTCCGTCGAAAATAGGGTAGCCGCCCTGATCAAGAATCAGAAGCTTATCGAACATCTTGAAAATGTCTGAAGATGGCTGATGAATTACGACGAAAATGAGTTTTCCTTTCAGCGCCAACTCCTTCAACATGTCCATAATGTTCTCAGAATCGCGTGATGACAAACCAGACGTTGGCTCATCAACAAACATAACCGCTGGTTCGCGAATGAGTTCAAGGGCAATATTCAGTCGTTTACGCTGTCCGCCCGAAATCGTTTTATCAAGCGGCGAGCCTACTTTCAAATGTTTTACTTCTCCCAGTCCGATATCAGAAAGCAGGTCGAGTACCTTTTTCTTAATTTGTGTTTCGGAAAGATCGCTGAAACACAATTTGGCATTGAAATATAAATTCTGGAATACAGAAAGTTCTTCTATCAGCAAGTCGTCCTGTGATACAAAACCAATAACACCTTCCAGTTTGGATTTCTCTTTGTGAAGATCAACTCCGTTAATGGTAATTGCTCCTAAAGATGGTATGTAATTACCGTTCAGAACATTCAGGAAAGTGGATTTTCCCGCACCTGAACCTCCCATTACTCCGATGAGATTTCCACTTTGTTCTGTAAAATTGATCTCATGTAAACCAACTTTTCCGTTTTTAAAGTGGAACTGCATGTTCTCTACTTTAAATGTGAGCGGATCAAGATTTTGGTCTTTCAGGAAACGTGAAATTACATCACTGTAATAGATGGGCGAACTTTTCGAAGTACGAAGGGTAGAGCCCTGGTTCAGAATATGATTACGATCATTAAAAACCGTTTGCCCGTTGAGGGTTATCTCATCTGTTCCGAAATATCTGAAGAATACTATATT
>CBFGMW010000152.1:0-6206 GCA_965649925.1 uncultured Fluviicola sp. | reverse complement strand
TTTACATCAATTTCGTCTGTAAAGGCAGCACGCATTTGTTCCGCATCATCGAAAACAAAACTGCTTGTTAAATATAAAGGAACACTGTGTTCTTTTTGCTGACTGCGCTCTGATTGTAAACGAATAGCGAGCGTTTCACTTCTGTAATCGGTCATGATTTATGCTTTACTTCTGTATTAATATGAATAGCTGAATCCAGAGATTGCGACACGGAACAATATTTTTCATGCGCCAGCCGAACCGCTGAGTCGAGTTTTTCCAGGTTTACTTCTTTGTTAACAACAAAAATCAGCGTAATTGTTTCGAACGAAGCCGGAACTGCATCCTTGCGTTTAGCGTCGATCTCAATTTCGAAATGCGTGACTTCCTGGCGTTGTTTTCTGAGTATCAAAAGTACGTCGATTGCCATACAACCGGCCAGAGAAGACGCCAACGTTTCCATTGGACGCATTCCTTTTCCTTTTCCGCCAATTGCCGGTGCAGCATCCATCTGAAAAGTAACTCCTTCTTCATTTTTCGCCTCTAATACAAACGATTCTTCTATTAATTTTAATTCAATTTTCATGTGCTAAGTTTAGGAAACTAATTCGGCTGTTTCTGCTTGTGAGAACGATTCTTCGTTCTGATCATTCAATTCTACACCATTCGGCAAGACTGCTAAGAACAGGCTGTTTTCGTTATTCAGATCCAAATCCTTAATCGATTGAAAATCTACAAACCCAATCTTGAAATGGTGATTTGCTCCGTGATAAACTTCCGAGGTTTCAATAAAATTGATTTTCTCCAAAGCTTCTTTTGAATCGGCAGAAATATACACCCGCAGCTTGAAATCTTCTGTCAACTCAATATGTTCCTGCGAAATTGATTTCCGGTATTCATAAGCATAATCAAATTGTAAGGCGGAAATATCAGAAAGAACGGCACTTGCTGTCGGATAACTTCCGGCTCCTTTCCCCAAAAATAATTGTCGGTCTGAAAATAAAGCTTCAACAACAACCGCGTTAAATTCGTTCTCTACATTATAAGCAAAGTGATTCGCCGGAATGAAATGCGGTGCAACAAAGCCAACAACCTGGTTGTTGATCCGCGTTCCGAAGGCAAGCAGCTTGATCTTCAATCCTTTTTCACGCGCATAAGTTGCATCCCAGGTTTTCAGCTGACGAATTCCGTAATTCCAGATTTGAGATTGGTCGGCGGTATAACCGAAAGCATGTTTCAAAAGAAGCACCAATTTGTATTTTGCATCAAACGCGTCTACATCGGAAGTCGGGTCCAATTCTGCAAAGCCCAATTCCTGCGCTGTAGAAAGTGCTTCGTCAAACGATTGTCCTTCTCCTGTTTTTGTTAGAATATAATTCGTTGTTCCGTTCACAATTCCGCTGATCGACGAAAGTGAATCGTTGTTGTAATATTCTTCCAGGTTTCTGATAATAGGGATAGAACCACCAACGGAAGCTTCATATAAAAACGAAACGTTGTTTTCTTTTGCCAGGGCAATCAACTCATCCAAATGATAAGCAATCAGTTTTTTATTTGCCGAAACAACGTGTTTTCCGGATGACAAAGCGCGTTTTACGATTATGTAAGCAGCATCACTATCGTTGATCAATTCTACCACGACGTTAATTTCAGAGTCGTTCAAAATAAGATCAGCGTTGTTGCTGAAGTACGACGAATCAATCGATCTTTTCTTAGATAAATCCTTAATCACAATGTGCTTGATCTGCGCCTGAAGCAATTCAGTTTTGTTCAACACTTCATATAATCCGGTTCCTACACAACCAAATCCAAATAATCCTATAGTCAATTGTTTTTTCATAATATCTTGTTTTTAAAATCCTTCGGTGATCTAAATATGTGATCTGCTACAGGATTGTTTTTTACTTCAATAATTCTTTTTTCAATCCTGTAGTGATAGAAGTATGAGATCTACTACAGGATTGCTTCTCAAGGAAGACTTTTATGTGGTTCTCCAGTGCTTCGAATTCGACTAAGAAACCGTCGTGACCGAAATCGGAAGAAAGCACTGCCAGCTCGGCATTCGGAAGGTGATCGACGAGAAATTCCTGTTCTCTGAGCGGAAAAAGTAAATCTGAGTCGATCCCAATGACGAGAGCCGGAACAATAATTTTCTCCAAACAGGCAGCCAATCCGCCACGTCCGCGCCCAAGGTTATGCGAATCCATGGCTTTCGACAAATACCAATAACTATAGGCATTGAATCTGTTTGCGAGTTTTTCACCCTGGTAGCGCTGATAGGAAGGAGAACGAAAATGGTCGAATTGATTTTCATCCTTTTCCGACTGGGTGATACGATAACCTTCATACGTTCTGTAACTCAACATTCCGATAGATCGTGCTGCAATCAATCCCTTTCTCCCACCGATAAATTCATCCCGGAAGAAGGTCTCATCCGCTTCAATTGCCAGGCGCTGCGATTCATTAAACGCTTTCCCGAATGGCGAATGTTCAGCATTGGTTGCAATAGGAATAATGGTTTCAAAAAGTTCCGGAGATTGGTATGCCCATTCCAGGACTTGCTGTCCACCAACCGAAGCACCAATAAGCACCTTGATTTTAGCCAGATTCAGTTCCTGGCGAACCGCTTCCAATCCCTGCACCATATCCCGAATCGTTACTAGCGGGAATTCACGGTAATAGCGTTTATTATCGGCTTGAAAACAAAGCGGTCCGGTTGATCCGTAACAGCTTCCGAACACATTTACTGCTACAATGAAATAGTTTTTCGGATCGAACAATTTCCCGGCACCGAAAAGTCCGTCCCACCATTCGTGTACTAAATGATTTCCGGTGAGCGCGTGACAAACCCAAACTACATTTGATTTACTTTCATTGAGTTTTCCCCAGGTTTGATAGGCCAGGAGAGGATTTACAAGCTCTTCTCCCGATTCGAGAGTGAGTGTTTTATTAAAACGAAAAGTATATTCCTTTGGCAGGAACGGGGCATATTTTGTTGACATGTCTTATGAATGTTAATGAATACTGTTTGTTGAGATTTAGCAGCAACACATTCGAAAAAAAGACGATACAACAATTTTGGCAGCTGAGAGATCAGCAATACCACTTTTCCAATTAAAATCTGACTGTTTCATAGCACATTTAATTATATTCTCCCCAAATGGGAATCGGAAATTGGCACCGGTTTTCCAACCCCGAAGCATATTAGCATTCGGGACTTAAAGTTGGTTGCCAGAGGGTCTGTGAGTCCGTCTCTCGCCTCTTCTGTATAAACAAATGTCATCTACGCTTTAGAATGACGATGCAAAGATTGTGTAAATAAATTTGAATTTGCAAGCGCTCAGTTAAAATTCATTTGGAACGAGTTGGTTTTCTTTCGTTTATGCTATGAATCTGCACCTGTCTTAATATTCACATTCTGTGAAATAATTTTGCTAAATCGTTTTTCTTTGATTTTGAACAATAATGAAAGAATTAATACATTAAGATCACGTTATTAACATTTGAAAATCAACACTTTAAAAAGATTGAATAATGAATAAAAAAGATGTGATAATATTCACATTAAATAACAGCGTCAGTAATTTAATTAATTTATCAAAATCCCCATTTTTATTGAGCTATAGGTGAGAAGCTATTAACTTCTCTAAATCAGTTGTTCCTTAAATCACTCTAGTTATTCCTCGTTAAAGAAAAAACAAATTTCCCTCTATTGTGTGGTAATTGTTTTTTGTTGAGTTTTGTCCTCTTAACACATTTATTTATGAAAAATCGATACTTACGAAATGTCGGTAAGTTTGGCCTAGCCCTGTTGGCCTTATTACTATCGACTCAGTTATCGCAAGCTCAGTTAACCGGAACGAAAACGATTCCCACAGACTACGCTTCAATAGCTGCCTTTATTACAGACTTGAACGCTCAAGGAGTTGGCCCTGGTGGGGTAACATTAGATGTTGCTTCAGGGTATACAGAAACAGCACCTGCCGGTGGTTACTCAATAACTACGTTAACAGGTTCCGCAGCAAATCCGATTACTATTCAAGGAATTGGCGGTGCTCCCAAACCGATAATTACTGCATCTGCAGCACTTACGGCAGGTAATCTGAATGATGGGATCATTAAAATCATTGGAACAGATTATGTTACTATTGCGGGACTTGATTTGCGCGAGAACGCTGCAAACTTAACAACGACTGGAGGAACTAACAATATGACAGAGTGGGGAATTGCATTGCTTTATGCTTCAGCAACTGATAACTCTCAGAATATTACTATCCAAAACAACACAATCACTCTAGTCAGAACGTACCAAAATACTTTTGGTATCTATGCAAACGCCACCCATACTGCAACAGCTCCAACAACCGGGGCAACAGCTACCGGATCCAATGGCGGTAACCATGGTTTGAAAATTTACGGAAATACAATCAGTAACATCAATCAAGGAATTCTTGTTGTTGGTCCTACAGCCGTTGCTGATCAAAATAATGGAATAGATATTGGAGGATTAATAATAGCTAACGGAAATACAATTACAAATTACGGTTCGACAGGAACTTTTTCAGGTTATGCGAATGTTTCAGGATCGGTGAATGGAATAGTCGTACGAAATTCTATCAATCTGAACATCCAGTATAATACGGTTACAAGTTCAGTTGGAGGTACAACGGCTGGTACTCTTCGAGGAATCTACCTTCAGCCATTCACAAATGCTCCAACCGCAGCATTCACTTCAAATGTCTCTAACAACACAATCTCAGTTCAAAGTGGTGTTAATTCAGCAATTGTTGCATTACATGTTGATGCTACTAACTCAAGTACAACTTCAACAATTAATGTTCAGAACAATACCTTTTCAAATATTGGACATACAATTGCTGGTAGCAGTAACGTAACATGTATTCAACATGCAACCGCCAACGGTACAAGTAATATTACAGGAAATAATTTTAACGCACTAACAGTTAATACCACGGGTACATTGTATCTGATTAACAATAACTGTGCAATGAATACCTTTAATATTTCAGGGAATTACACAACTGGTACAATTAGCAAAACCGGAGCGACTGGTATTCTTTACGGATATTATAATTTTGGATCTCCTACAGGTGGAACAGCTACTATCACGAATAACAACTTCTCGAACCTTACAGTGACAGGAGCAACAAATATTTACGGTATACGTCAGTACACATCTACATCCCAAATAGAGAACATAACAAACAATATTGTTTCAAATCTTACAGGAGGAACTTCCCCTGTTTATGGGATCAGCCATGGATACGGCGCTACCGGCGGTGAGGTTTCAGGAAATCAGGTATTCAACATTTCCAACGGTGCTCAGGTAATTGGCATCCAACTTGGAGATGGGACAGCCGGAAATGTAAATTGTTATAGCAATCAGGTTTACGGATTATCTTCTACTGCAGCTTCTGCTGTAACAGGTATTCAAAATACTTCAGGTATTTCAAATGCAATTTTCAGAAATAAAATCTATTCGCTTTCCAACTCCAACGCAGGAGGTTCTGTTAATGGAATTGTAGTTGCAGACGGAGCAGCAGTTACGGTTCATAATAACCTGATTTCAGATCTTACTGCATCAATAGCATCTGGAAATGATGTCATTCGCGGAATTAGTTTAACTGGTTCTACCGGATCAACAGCAACAGGAGTTTACTACAACACTGTTTTATTAAACGCAACAAGTTCCGGTACAAATTTCGGAACATCTGGTCTTTTTCATACAGCAAGTGGAACAGCAACAACTGCAGCGTTAGATCTACGTAACAACATAATAATTAACCTATCAACTCCTAACGGTACGGGAAGCACCGTTGCATTTCGCCGTTCGGGAACAGCTTTGAACAATTTTGCTGCTTCTTCGAACCGCAATATGCTTTACGCCGGAACACCATCTGCAACACGTTTAATCATGTTCGATGGAACAACTCCATATCAGGCAATGCTTTCCTATCAGGGAGCCATGCTGCCAAGAGAAGCAAACTCTTTCTCTGGTGAAGCTGCCTTTATAGGTGCTGGTTATGGAACAGCAGGGAACTTCTTTATAAGTTTGACAGGTTCAAGTTCAGATTTCTTGCGTCCGGTTGCAGGTATTACTACTCAAGTTGAAGGTGGTGGTGCTTCGATTGGAACAGTTACAACAGATTATTCTGGTGCAGCACGTCCAGCCAGCGCGCCGCGGGACCTTCCAGCGCACCCCGTTT
>CBFGMW010000151.1:0-6210 GCA_965649925.1 uncultured Fluviicola sp. | reverse complement strand
CCGTATCCGGAACCCATTGTTTCACATTCTGCGGCTTACCGTCATTGTCGACCGAAACAAAAACGATCACACAATGCGTTGTCTTCTCAAACTTCGGATCATTCATTTTCCGTGAATAAACATCTACAGCAACATGAATACTGGAATTCCCCGTATAAATAACCCGCGACTGAATTTTTACCAGACTTCCGATATGAATAGGCTTATAGAATCTGATTCCTCCTACGTAAACTGTAACGCAATAGGTTTCGGCCCACGTAGAAGCACAGGCAAATGATGCCTGATCAATCCATTTCATTACCGCTCCTCCATGTACTTTCCCTCCGAAATTCACATCAGAAGGTTCGCTCACAAACTGAAAGGTCATTTTATCCTGCATATTTCAATTTTTTCGTCATAAACTTAATTCAATTATTTAGTTCTAATCGTATATTGAATTCATTTAGCTATTTTTGTTTAGAATCATTTTAAGTAAGATGAAATTAGTAATTGCTGACAGTAACGAGATTGTACGCCTGGGCCTTAGAGCCTTGTTCGAAAAACAAACGAATCTTTCAATTGTCGGCGAAACTAAAAGCAGTGAAGAGCTCATTCAGTTTATTTGCACTCACGATTCGGATGTTGTTCTGATTGACTATACGGCAAAAGAATACAGCATTGATGTAATTCCTCAAATACTTCAGAAAAAACCGTCGTTGCTGGTTGTTGCCATTACGCCGGAACAAAGTGCGCAAACATTAGTGAATGCCTTACGTTCAGGAGTAAAAAGCTATGTAAAGAAAGATTGCGACAGCGATGAAATAGTTGATGCCGTGCGTGAAACGTGGCGTGGAAAACGATTCTTCTGCGGTACTTTACTCGAGACAATCCGGAATGCTTCTATCAATGTAGATGACATTGATTTAGATACCTTTACTTGTGGTCCGGTTTCTTTAAGCGCACGTGAAAACGAGATAATTACACTGGTTGCTGAAGGCTTAACGAATATTCAAATTGCCGAAACACTTTGTTTAAGTAATCACACGGTGAACACGCACAGAAAAAACATTATGGCCAAATTGGGCGTGAAAAACACTGCCGGAATAGTCATGTATGCTGTGAAGGCGAACTTTGTTTCTCCGAACAAATTCATTTTCGCAACAGAATCTTGATTTTTTCTTTCCATTTGATGAACTTTATTATTCTGTAATTGTAACAGTCAAAAAACGATTATGAAATCGATACAACTGATTTGTTTAGCACTTCTTTTTCAGGCCAATTCCATGGCCCAGGAAGTCAATCATAATTATAACACCAACAACACAAATACTCCGAAAGAAACAACTACTAATCAGATTGAAACTTTAGAAAAAAAAGGTGTCAAATCTGAAGAAACAGACTCGATAGTGAACGATTTCAGAAAGGAACGTAAATCTCTGGAGAAAAAAAGCCTGGATTCTCAAACAAAATTTATATCTGAAGCTCCCGCTGCCGAAAAAACAGAAGCAGTTCCAATAGAAGATGTTTATCGCTCAAGCAGCCAGGATTACAAAGCAGTTCAATACCAATCTACTCATAACCCGGCAAGCAGAAGTGCCAGCCCGGTTCTCCAGGAAAAGATGAACGAAAACCTGGAATTAATGAATGTTGTTGCCCCTGATGCTTTTGAAACCAATTTATTCAACTACTGGAATGGACATTACGATTCTAAGAACGCTAACTATTTATTACGTGCAGCTGAACAAAATCCTGAAAGCAAAGAACTTCGACAACAGTTAAGCGCTTATTATTATATTGAAAATGATGCGCAGGCAGTTGACAGTATTACAACAGTAATGGTTACAGACGGAACATTTTGCTCCGGACAACTAAACTATGCTACCGACCTCATGAGTTCTGTGCAGGCAAACTCAACATTAATTGTTCATGGTTTTGATGATTTTCTCCCGCTTGTGAATGTAATGGGAGCCACTACCTACTCTTTCAATGTTGTTTCACTTGATTTACTTCAGAGTTCAGAATATAGGCAGGCACTTACTGCACAAGGATACACAGTTCCTGAGTCGGGCGAAATTGATACGGCTTACCTGAAACTTTTCGTTGAGGCAAACAGCGATAAGAATATCCAGCTTTCTTTAACTCTCCCGAAAGAATATCTGCAGAGTTTTTTACCTGATCTTTATCCGTTAGGACTGACTTTCACGCTCGTTAAACGTGATGAAGATGAAGAATACAATGCCGGGTTATGGGAAAATAAGTGGAATAAAGAGATTTTGCTGAAGGGAACAAATGACTGGGGTGACACCTGGACCAAGAATTATCTTCCGGCACTGGTTACTCTGAAAATGTATTACGACCGGAAAGGAAATACAGAAGAATCAAGAAAGATCAGTGAAGTCATACTGGCAATCAGCAGTCGCTCCAATCTAAAACAGAAAGTAAGCAAATACGCTGCTGAATGAAATTGATCCGCAAGGAATATCAGGCAATGACCGATGAACAATTGGTAATCTCCATGGCAGGTGGCGATAAGCAAGCGTTCGATCATTTGTACAAGCGATATTCGAATGCGCTGATAGCCTATTTCATGCGAATGATGTGGCGCGACAGGGAAAAAGCAGAAGATTTTTTACACGATCTGTTTACCAAACTGATACACAGGCCTGAATTGTTCGATACAACACGTTCATTCAAAACCTGGGTTTATTCGGTTGCCAACAACATGTGTAAAAACGAATACAAGAAGCAGGAAATCCGTAAAAACACATCAAACGGTTTGGACAGCTCCTACCCGGTAATGGATCCGAACAAAAACACCATGAACGAAGTGCATCATGCGCATTTTAAATCGCGCTTCAATGAACAAATAATGGAATTAGACGTAAAGCATAGAGAAGTTTTTGAAATGCGCCATTTCGATGGATTTTCTATGAAAGAAATAGCAGATGCTCTGGAAATAAGCGAAGGAACAGTTAAATCAAGATTGTTCTACGCAACAAAGTATCTCGCAAAAGGATTAAAAGAATTTTCACCAGAACAAACAACTTAGTCATGAGAACGATTGAGGATATTATACTAGAAAAAAATTACAGCGATTTATCGGTTGAAGAACTGAATATTGTTAGCGAACTTGCTGACAATGAAGACGAATTCAATCAAATGAAACAGCTGTTTGAAAACATGACCCTGGAATTTAATTCCCCGGAAATGTTTACACCGTCTTCAGAAACCAAAGCGAGTCTTGACCAGATCTTCAGTGCGAAGCATCCGGTAATTGCAAACGATTGGAAGAAAGAAGAAGCGACTATAGAGGATGATGTGAAAGTAGTTGCATTTTACAATAGAAACTGGGTACGTGTGGCAGCAATCTTCCTTTTATTTATTGGAATTTCTGTTCTTTTCATTAAAAACTCTGATGAGATATCAGGAAAGAACACTATTCAACAAGCCGAAAATAAAAATCCCGAAACGCGGGCAAAAAGAACGTTGGATGCCACTTCTAAAAAGACGGAAGCAGCAACCGTACTTTACCCTGAAACGAAAGAGCAAACGAACAAGACTCCTGAATTGGCCTTTGCAGAAGACCTGCCGGGCAATACGGAAATGAAAGATAAAACTGCAGCAGCACCTTCAAAAACATTAGTAGTGAATGGAGGAACACCTGCTTATACTTTCTCAGCTAGCGGCGAGTCAACAAGTTTTGCATTATCTGCAACATCTCCACAGCCAATGACTTTTACTAATTCAGGTTTGACCACTACAACGATCTACGAAAAAGATAAAAAAAGTAATTGGGGGCGTTTGGCTGATTTAGATCCGGAATTGAACATGTCGCAGCCAACAACTGCAAGTGGCGGTTATGATTCACCTGTCTCAAAAGAAGGCCTGGCAGCAGAAATGCTTGACTGGATTCAGGCGGCTTATTAAGAATTAACAACTTCAATCAGTAAAGCTTTCTTTTGCTTTAGCTCATTGATCCGGTTCTTTTTTCCTTTATCACGGATGTTTTTTGCGGTAACCGAATAGAATTGGTGTTCATTTTGAAGATAATCTAACTGGAAGTCAATCCATTCAAGATCGCTCATCGGATGACCAAAAGCTTCTAATTCCTGGCGTAATTTTTCAGAAACCACGTAATAATCTGCACGACCAATATAATCGTGGTCCGAATCACAGATCAACTCTTCCAATAGAGTCACCGGCTGCACATTAATTGCTGTCACCAGAATCATTGCCCGCACCTGATCAATCTGGTCTTTATCATAACCATATAAAGGAAGCTGCTGTTCCATTAAGCGCACACTGTGCAATTCATTACGCGCAGAATTAAACACGAATCCTGCATCGTGATACAACGCGGCAGTTCTGAGCAGCATAAGTTCTTCCTCATTCAAACCTTCCAAACGACCAAAACGAATGGCTGCTTTTTCAACGTTCAGAGTATGAAATAAATCATGGTAAATCACTTCTTCGGGAAGGTTCGACTTTAAGTAGTTGACAATGTTCGTGCGCATGTGATCAAAGTCGACTGAAGAGATGTTACATTTTTTTCGCAGGTTCACGCTTGGGAAATCCCCTTTCCCGTACATACTGTGATCCGTTTTCAGCTGATTGATCGTTAAGATACGAATAGCTCCTCCCCGCTTCTTAATTGGTGTTTCACCCAGATCGGTACAAACAAAAAATTCTTTGACATCTTCGTAAATCACATCTGAAATCGTAATCTCATCTATCCCGGAAATTTGCTGAGCCCTTGCCGCAATATTTACAGTGTCGCCCCATACGTCGAACGAATAGCGTTTTGAACCGATAATACCGGCAACCAGCGGCCCTGCATGAATTCCAATCCTGATTTCCCAAAAATCGCGCTTCAGGGCTTTGGCAACTTCTTTTTCGTTTCGAATGAAATTACGCATTTCCAGTGCTGCCAGACATGCCCTTAGAACTGGCTCTTCATTCTCTTCCGTTACACCAGATAAAGCCATGTATGCATCACCGATTGTTTTAATTTTCTCCAGTTTATATTTCTCAATGATCTCGTCGAAACGCGTAAAATAATACTCTAACTGTTTTACAAGTTTCAAAGGCTTTATATTCTTCGATTTAAACGAGAAATCTACAAAATCTGTAAACAGAACAACTCCTTTATCAACACGTTTCGGAGAAAATTTACCATTATGATTCAGATCTTCCAACACCGTTCTCGGCAGAATATTCGATAAAAGCTGGGCAATTCGCTGATCCTTATAATAAAGTGTTTTATAAACTTCTATTTTCGCCTGAATCAAATAAGGGTTGAACGGTTTCTGAATGAAATCGACAGCACCACTAGATAAACCGCGTAATAACTTTGGTCCGGTACGCGCATTTTCCGTTATAACAATAGAATACCGGTTCTGATGATCGGCATGAATCAATTCCTTGAATTCTTCCATGCTGGTGAACGACTTGGAATCAATATTCACAAGAATGATTCCCACTTCTTTTCGTTCCAAAATAATAGAAGCTTCACGAAGAGTTTCACATTGAAGTAAAATATTTCCTCCACCGCCTAAAATTTCCTTCAGAGCGTTTTGATCCGACTTAACGTCATCGATGATCAGGATATTAATCAGTCGTTCCATAGTATCTAAATGTGAATATACTTATAAAAGTAATTGGGAGATGAAATTCTATAATCCGGGTTTATCAACAAATCAATCTTAAAATAAAATTATGTTTTCGTAAACAATTTTTAATTATTAAGACTTTTATAACTTATATTTGCTTTGAACAATTAATTAAAACTATGAAAAAAACATTACTTTCTTTAGGATTGGTTCTTTCAGCTGCTGCTTCTTTTGCTCAGGTTGATACACTAATCTCTCATGTAACATCACCTAATTTCTACACAGGTGGACTTGACGCAGTAGCTCCTGCTGATTCTGGATTTCTTGCTGGAAACAACGTTTACGGTGATCTTGCTAAAATGCAATTATTTGATAACACTTACGGTGTAACAAGCGGAGGTGTAATTAACGGTGTTGCTCTTTGGGCACCAATCAAAGTTGACGGTGGTGGAAGCTTTACAGTTGCTATCTGGGCTGACAATGCTGGTACTCCAAACCCTGTTCCATTAACTTCAGTTACGGCTACTTTAGCATCTTTAGATACTACAGTTGCTAACACTGGTGTTATTTCAGGTGCTGCTCCTTACAACTACGTTGCTATGTTCTCTAGTCCTTTAACTAT
>CBFGMW010000150.1:0-6263 GCA_965649925.1 uncultured Fluviicola sp. | reverse complement strand
GAAGATTGCGTGGAGCAATTCCTGCTTCCCGGTAACAATTCTTCATCAGTTCTGCATGAGCGTCTGTGTTGGGTGCTGCAATTGACATACCGCCACGACCGTTGTAATTGACCATAGCATGTCTGATATTGGCATAACTATAACGATTTGCGGCTTTAGCATCCGAAAGTCTTTCGATGAGTATAGTGCCTACTCCTTCAGCACTTAGATAGCCGTCGCCGTCCTTGCCAAAGGATTTTATTATTTCACCGGTACAGAGTTGTTCACCACCGGAAAGCGCTATCAAAAGTTCAGGTGACAAAATAATATTTGCAGCACCAACAATGGCTCGATCGATTGTTCCTGCACGTAATGCCACTACAGCTCTATGCAATGCAACTGCGAAACCAGAGCACATAGTATTGACAAATTCACTTGGACCAGCAAAATCAAAAAAATACGACAGACGATTACTGATCATACTATCGGTTTGATTAAACAAGCCGTTGGATGGAATACCGTTGTCCCGCATGATTTGGGCGTATTGGTTCGTTTCGCAACCAATGAAGACACCTGTATTACTCTTTTTCAGGGATAATGGTTCATAACCTGCATCTTCGAGTGTCCGCCAAACTGACATCAGTAATAAGCGTTGCCGCGGATCAATTTCCTCTGCTTCTGCGGGAAGCATATTAAATAATTTCGGATCGAAGGATGCTATATCCGGAATAAAACCACCGTGACGGGTGCGCATTGTACCGGTTTCACCTGTTTTGGAGTAATGCTCCTTCCATTCGAAACGTTCTGCTGGTATTTCACGGATCATAGAACGATCATTATCCAAATGGTCCCAGAATTCCTGAACATTCATGGATTCCGGAAAAAAACCTGAAAGACCTGTAATGGCAATTGATTCCAGTTGCTGTGATGGGATGCTGTTTGGGATTGTCTTTTCCTTTGTGTCCGCATTTAAAAATGCTTCTTCGGAGGCTGGAGTCCATTCTTTTTCCCCTTCGCTGATCCAATCTAGGATCCTGTTCATTTCAGAAAGTTTGTCGCTCATAATGAATGATGTTTCAGGATATTTTGATTTACCAATTGTTTCAGATGAACCAAAGCGTCTTTCACCGCTTGATAATCGACTCCGAAATCCTGGAGAAAGGCTATGTCGTTAACCCCAACTTTAATGGCTTTATTGATTTGTTTCTGGCAGGTTTCTACTGATCCAAAAATACCGCCAGTTTGGAAGTACCGTGCGTAAGAATAATCCACCATTTTCTCTGTTTCTTCCGCATTTAGAACATGACCACTTGCTTTCATGTGCGGCACTAAACTGCTTCGGATATAGTTTTTGAATGGCTCTGCTACTTTTTCCTGTACCCATTCTGCGTCCGGATGAACAAGTGTATGCATCATGAGAGAAACAATACCTGTTTCCGGAAGAAAACCAGAATCTGCTCTCGCCTGTCGGTACAATTTAATTTTTCTCCCAAGCTCGTTCAGATCAATCCCGGAGAGCATAGTGAAAATATTATAGCCTTGCGAACCGGCATATTCAAATCCTTTATCGGAAGTGGTTACATACCATACATTCAATTCTTTTTGAATCGGACGCGGATGAACAGTTGTTGGATAAAAATCTCCGCCTGGTCCAATAAAATCGATAGTTTCGCCACGCCACAATTGCTGGATAATTGGTATACGTTCGTTGCGAAGTTGTTCCCGATTTTCATAAGTATCCGGGGACAATACAAAATCGGCCTTGTTCCAACCATTTCCGAAACCAAGATCTACCCGACCATTGGAAAGAATATCAACCATTGCCCAATTTTCAACTATTTCAACGGGATGATGAAGTGTATTGGTTACCGCCGCGGAACGAAGACGTACATTTTTGGTCAACGGAGCAAAATATGCCGCCATCAGACTATTGTTGGCGTAAATGGAGCCAAACTCACTGAAATGTCTTTCGGGAAAATATACCGCTTCAAAACCTGATCGGTCAGCGAATTCAACAAGTTCACGAGTGAAAGCGTACTTCTCCTGGTTGGTAATGTCTTTGCGAACATCCGAAAAGAAAAGAAAGCTGAAGGAAATGGTTTTCCTTTTTTCTGCTGCATCACTAGGAGGTGCTGAAGTTTCTGTGTGAATTTCTCCTGCAAATAGCGCAGCCAATTGGGTATTGATCAGATCCATAATTATCGGATTAATTTGTTTCGGAAACGGTTTCGGTATTGATAACAGATTTCAGAATTACGAATGTCCGTTGATCGATGAATGGAGCAACGCGCAAATCTTTGTGCGCATCACACCATTCATAAAATGCTCGTTGAACACCTAATTGCGGGTCTGCGTTATTCAAAAACCAATCGTCAAATAAAAAAATGGTACCGTCTACAATATGTGGTGTTATGAAGGCAAGCGCTTCTACTGTAGATTCGTAATAATCGCAATCAAAAAAGACCATGGAAACTGCTCCGATCTGGAACTTTTGGCGTGTTTCATAGGTAAGCGATTCGGAATAAAATCCTTCTACGAGATGAACTCTACTCATGTCTACTCGCTGGTCTTTTAAGTATTTTTCTACTTCGTCTTTTGGACAAAGAATCATACCATCGTCGAAAAAACGAAACTTCTTATCGAGTCCTTTTGCTTTTGGCAATCCCTGGAAACTGTCGAAACCAAAGAAACGCATTTTAGACAACGCATTTATTCGTTCATTAGAGTAAAATGGATGACCTGCAGGATACCAATCGTTCTGTGCCTGCGAAGCGTAATAAGCATTGGCCAATGATTTACCAGAAGCTACACCAAATTCTACATAATCTCCTTCTACCCGGTTCCACACAAGGGAAAAGAAAATTTGACGCAAACGGTTGTCTCTGTTATTACCGACAATAATCTCTCTCCAGGATTGCATGGTTTTAGAATGCTGGAATCGAGGTGTAGAAAGGTGTCGTTTCAGTCGCCTTAAAGGACGTGGGAATAAATTTTTCATTCAATCAGATCTGTTTTACAGTTTAAAAAATAACGGATAGCTCATGCAAATAGCGGTGGTTAAAGCTCCGCCCCCATTGTTGTGTTTTTTCTGCTAGTTCCATTGTTGGTATTCGAGTAATAAGTGTCTGAAGAGCAATTTCAACTTCGTGCTTACCCAAACTTGCTCCGGAGCAATAATGTGTTGCATAGCCCATGGAAAGATGTTTGTTGGGTTTTCTTGTGATATCCATGGATGCCGGGCAACCATACGCTTCCGGATCTCTGTTTCCTGCGCCAACGCAAACAGCTATGTAATCTCCCTTTTTTATGGTTACCCCAGAAATAATCACGTCTTCTTTGGCTACCCGGTCGAGAAATTGAACATAACCATCGTAACGCATTACCTCATCAACAGTAGTGGAAATCAGTGCTGGGTTTTCTCGGAGTAATTCCAATTGATCTTTGTTGGTAAGAAGACTCAGTGTTCCATTAGCGATGGAGTTCAGTGTTGTATGATGTCCGGCGCTCATCATTGTGTAAATGGTCCAAAACAATTCTTCTTCGTTTTCAAGACGTCCTTCGTCAAGCATTCGAATGAAATCACCAATCAGCCCAGGTCGATTTTCTTTACGAAAACTGGAGATCAATTCTGTGAGATAATTCCGAATTTCTGTGGTTGTTTCTTGATAACGTGAAGCTGCGCTGTATTTTCCAACCATTGCGCGAACATCGGAGCTTCTTTTCACCCAGTCACGGATCAAATAGCTGTCTTCGGCTGGGAAACCGAGGTATTCAGCAATTGTTCCAAGAGCAATCGGAGCAGCATAATCAGCAATGATATCCATCTTGTTTTGCCCCATTTTCTCGTCAATGATTCGATTGCAAAGCGCTTCAATGAATGGTTTCATAGCTTCAACGGATTGCTTTGTAATACACTCTAGCTCTACCTTTTTCAACCGTGTATGCTTCGGTCGATCAGCTTTGAAAGAAGTATGATCATGGTCGATGAATTGTCGAAGCGGTCCTAACTCGTCCTGTTCTTCTTTACTGAGCTGATTGTAGTTACTAATTTGTCGCGCAACAGAAAACCGATCGTCACTGAGCACAAAGCGAATGTCTTTATACTGAGTAATTACCCATCTTTTTTGTGCTTCACTCCACCAGACTGGAGATTCCTTACGTAGCCTGTCGTATTCTGGGTATGGATTATCCAGATTTTCGATAGAAAAAATTTCACTATTGATCATTGTACTGTCATTTTGTTTGCTAATTGATTTGATAAACTGTCCAGTGACGGATGCTGAATGAGCCAGCTTGACTGAACGGAAATATTGAATTCATTTTCGAGCGTAATAGAAAGCTGCATGGCTCTGATCGAATCGAGTCCGTAATCTTGTAACGGCTTGAATATGTCAAGCTGATCTTTACTGATTTTTAGGACTTTTTCCACACAAAGCAGTGTTCGTTCCAGGATCTGGTTGGTGTCTGGCTCTGTCATTATAGGAACAACTTCTAAGTCAGAAGTACCAGTTGCTTTTTCATTGGCTTCTAATGTTGCTATTACTTGCATTACTTTCTGTCGAATGGTTTCAGTGTAATCTGCGGAATCGAGTGTCTTGAGAAAAGCAATGAATATGGGTTTTGTAAGTTGCTGTTTTTCCAGGGTTTCAATTGCTTGTAATACCAACGTTTCTTTTGTTGGTGCAGCAGCAAGCCCAATGGTTTGCAATGCTTTTACCTCATCATGTACAGCGAGGTAGCCCACCACATCGGTTTGACTTCCAAGACACGTATTCATGGCTCCAATAGCTGATTTTTGGTTCAGGCAACCGATGCCCAGTTCCTGCATTGCGGCAATGCGCGAAGACAATTGTTCTGGTGGCACTGCTCCATCCTGATCCCATTGTCCCCAACAAATCGCTAACGATTTTCCAGTTCGCATTCCTGCTTTCACTTGCTTATTGCGTATACGAGCAAAGGCGTTTTGAAATGCTGTAGAATAAGCATAATCAGGCGATCCTTTGACACCAAAAGCGGCCATTGAAGAATACATCAGGAAAAAATCAAGTGGTAAATGAGCTGTTGCCGCATCAACATGAATAGTGCCTGCAACTTTCGCTGCCATTACTCTTGCAAATTCAGAATAATCTTTTCCAATTATTGGTCCATCAAGGACCTGGCGCGCCATGTGAACAACTCCATTCAGTTTTATTCCTTGTGCGGTCAATGATTCAATGGTAGTCATCACAGCTTTTGGATCCAGAATATCTACCGAATAATAGCTGACAGAAGCTCCTGCGGTTCTTATTTTCAGTAATTGTTCCGTTACTTCATTTTCAGGACGACGGGATAAAATCACCAGTTTCGCCTGATACATATTGCCCAATTCCTGGCAAACAAATGAGCCTACATCGCCAATAGAGCCAATCATTAAATAGGTTCCGCTGGTTTTGAATTCCACATTTGAAGCGTTTGAATGCCCGTATTGGTATACACTTAATTGTAATTCTTTTCTTTCATTCCCTTCGTAACTGATCATGGGAATGCTTCTCGGATTAGAACCCAAAGTGGTGTCGCAAAGCCATTCTTTTATAACAGTAGCTGCTATATTGGTTTTATAGGATTTACCATCAAATGAGATAGATCTAAAGGTATTTCCCTCTGATTCAAGCATGGCTGATTTCAATAGCCCTGATAATCCTTCCCGGAAAACGATTCGCTTCGTTTCTAGTATTTCGTAACAACAGTAAAACTGAATGGTTTCCGAATATACTGCCGAGATAAGAGATTTAATGCTGTTGTAAATTGATTCCAGTTCCTGTTCTGCGGTATTTTTATCAGTGGCAGGAAGAAATAAGAATATGGCTAGCGGTTTTCTGCGATCTGACAGATAGCTGCGAAGTGCTTCATCGTTGGATGTAAACGGCAAATGCTGAATCTCATTGGATAACGCTTGTTGACCAGTAATAGCTGAGATGGATCGATAAACGTTCTGAATTTCTTCCTTTCTGTTCAATTCATCGCTGATCACCAAAACATGGTGTCCTTTTTTTGATTTCAATAATCCGCTCCAATCTATATTCTTCATCTCAAGAGGTACTTTGATCCAATCTTCTGATAGTTGAAGTGTTTTGAGCGCAGTATCAATAGGTGTTTCCGTTGGTTTTTCCGGTGAGATTTCGGTGATCATTTCTTGCAGTTTGATCTCAGGAATAGTTAACCAGTACGTTTCGTTTGCAAAAGGATATGTTGGTGCGCTAATGGTAGCAGGTTGAGATAAAGTATACAGCTTGTTCCAATCGAGA
>CBFGMW010000149.1:0-6268 GCA_965649925.1 uncultured Fluviicola sp. | reverse complement strand
ATATTTCTTATTTCGTTGCGAAGTGTTCAGCAAGGCTGATCTGCTTCGTTATTGAACTCCGGTACTGCCAAATCCGCCGGCACCGCGAGTTGTTTCGTTTAATTCATCTACTTCTTCCCAGCTAATTTGTTCGTGCTTAGCTACCACTAACTGCGCAATTCGTTCACCGTGTTCTACCACAAATGGCTCAGAAGAAAGGTTTACCAGCAAAACGCCGATTTCGCCTCTATAGTCTGCATCAATGGTTCCCGGTGTGTTAAGAACAGTTACTCCATGCTTAAACGCCAACCCGCTACGCGGACGTACTTGTATTTCATATCCAACCGGAATGGCAACTTTCAAACCGGTAGGAATGAGTCGTCGTTCAAGCGGTTTTAATGTTATTGGCTCTGATAAATTGGCTCGTACATCCAGTCCGGCTGCACCTAATGTTGCGTAGCCGGGTAATTCATTTGTGGAGCTATTCTGAACAGCTATTTTCATTTTTCAGGATCTTCTTTAACGGTGTAGCTAATATCTAAAACTTCCGGAATGGCTTTTTCGGTAATTCCCTGTTCAAGCGTAAACTTGTACTTTCCTTTTTGCGGGAATTTACGGTGGCTGAAATGAACACTTGTTGTAACAATTGTCCCTGATTTTTCACCAACCCATGAGCCGTCCGGACTACTGATCTTCATTTCAATAGGTTCCCGTCCGTTTTGTCCATTCGGCGTTTCTGCATACAGGAAGAACCACATATTGTTGTAACCGTAATCGGTAGTGGTTCTAACCGTAATATCAACGGTATAGAACTTGGTAGTATCCTGAATTTCAACCACAAATTTTGGCTTATTATCTACCGTCCAGGTGTTGTTGGGAAAAGCCACCGATTTTGTAAACAGCGGTGAATCCCCGCAGCTAACGAGGACCATTCCAATCAGGAACAAAGAGAACTTATTGATTATCCGGTTTTTCATTTGGACCGTTTGGTTTACGCGGGTTTCTACGTTTGTTGAAGCGCTTTTTCGGAGCTCCGCCTTCTGTTTTTGCCTCCGGATTCTGACCTGCAGTTGCCTGGTTCGCTGGATTCGGATTCTCAGCACGTTCCGGTCTCGGACCTTTCTGTCCTTGTGGTCGCGGATGATTGTGCTGAGGTTTCTTCGGTTGCTGTCCGACTGCGGGAGCGGTTTTCACTTCTGCGCCTGCCGGACGAGCCGGTTGGTTTACAGCGTTAGCCTGTCCCTGAGGTTTCTTTTTCTTTTTCTTCTTGTTGTTTGAAGTAAACTTATTATCAAAACGATTTAAGGAATCCTGACCAACAACATTGTCGTAATCCGGTTCTTTTTTCTCAATTATACGCTCAAATTCTTTCAAATCCTGAGGTTTTTTGCCCTCCTGATTCATCTTCAGAATTTCTTTAACGCGTTCAGGCGTTAATGGTACAAGTGCAGGAGCAAAAGCACCTTCTTCGTGCAATATGTACCACATCTGTCGCTTGAAAACGTCGGTTTTTACGTGATTGGCGAAACCCTTAACTGTTTGCAGTTTGGCCTCTGTAGAAGGGAACGATTTGATCGCATCCAGATACATATCCAATTCGTAGTTCAAACAACATTTCAATTTACCACATTGTCCGGCTAATTTCTGCGGGTTAAGTGATAATTGCTGATAACGCGCTGCGGAAGTTGATACTGATCTGAAATCTGTTAACCAGGTAGAACAGCACAATTCGCGGCCACATGAACCAATTCCGCCCAAACGCTGAGCCTCCTGGCGTGAACCGATCTGGCGCATTTCAATGCGGATTTTGAATTTATCCGCCATGTCTTTGATCAACTGACGGAAATCTACACGCCCTTCAGCGGTATAGTAGAATGTTGCTTTTGTCAGATCGCCCTGGTACTCAACATCAGAAATTTTCATTTCCAATCCTAAGTTCACTGCCAGAGTACGCGCCTGGAACATAACCTCGCGCTCAAGAGCACGAGCCTCGCCCCAACGGTCGATGTCTTCCTGTGTCGCAATGCGAATGATCTTTCTGGCTTCCATTGGTTTCAATGAAGGCGCTTTTTTCTTGACCTGTATTCTGGCTAATTCTCCAACAACCGAGACGATTCCGATATCGAATCCCGGACTAGCTTCAACTGCAACTGCATCTCCTACCTGGAGTGAAAGGTTTTTCGCATTGCGGTAAAACGACTTTCTGCTGTTTTTAAAGCGTATTTCTAGTATATCGTATGGAGCTTGTCCGCTTGGAAGCTGCATATTTGCTAACCAATCGAAGACTCCTAATTTGTTGCATCCGCCAGAACTACAGGTCCCGTTATTTTTACAGCCTCGGGGCGTACCGCCTCCGCTGCTACATGAGGAACATGCCATAGTTATGATTTTGTTGTAAAAATAAGAAATATTGTCCTATGCTTTGTGAATGAAGCGCATGACTTGAAAACACAGATTTGTGAATAACAGCTGACCGTGAGCATTTCTGTTCAGTTGATAGTGAGCGGTAGTAAACAACTCCATAAAATCGAGGCAGTTGTTATTGTTGATGAATCGCGCAAAATTTGACAAAAATTGTGCTTCTTCCGGCGATACGCGCACCAACATTTCCTCCGTGTAATTTTTGAGTAAACTTTGACGGACCATATGCAGGGAATAATCCACGAAAACTTTTTGGTCTTCTCGTGATTTTATGCCGATTGCGCCAACCCAATCAAGCATGGCGTTGACATCTTTTTTGAAGCAGGCACGCATCATTTGAATGAATAATTCTCGGTTTTCTACCGTGTCGCCCGCGTGCGAGTAGTTGTTAATTGCAGTTAGCAAACTTCCTTCTGCCCGTGCAGCCAATGAAATGGAGACATCTCTGGAAGCACCCATTTTCTCCAGTTCATGGGTAAGAATATCCAGAGAATACGATGGAACCCGAACTACCTGTGTGCGCGACAAAATAGTAGGAAGCAACTGTGTTGTTCCTTCGGCCAACAAGAGAAAAATAGTTTTTGGCTGTGGTTCTTCCAATAATTTCAGCAGTTTATTGGCGCAGGTTTCATTCATTGCTTCGGCCTGAAACATGATAATTACCTTGTAACCGCCCTCGAAAGAACGAAGGGTTGTCTTTTTGATGATGCTTGCACTTTCATCGGTCCCGATAATTGGTTTCGTTCCTTTTTCATCCATGTATTTCCACCAGTCGTGGGCGCTGAACAATGGATTTTCAATGACAAAAGAACGCCACTGGCTCAGAAAACCATCCGAAACCTTCGATTTTGACTGAACTGTTGGAAACGAAAAGTGCAAATCAGGATGCTGCAAAGTTTTTACTTTCCGGCACGAAGCACATTCACCGCAGCTGTCTTTTGGTGTTTTGTTTTCGCAAAACAAGTATTGAACATAGGCAAGTGCCAGGGGCAGGGTACTGTGTCCGAAATTCCCGAGGAACAATTGGGCATGACTGATCTTATCGGATTGTATTTCCTGAACGATGTGATTTTTTACTTCTTCTTGACCGACAATTTCCGAAAAACGCATGGGTAAAATTAAAATTTAAAACGCAAAGTCCTGCCTTTTGATAAGCTATCGGACGTTTCTTTTCCCTCGAATCCACAGATTCAAAAAAAGAAGGAGTCCAAAAAGGAATTGTGGAAGTAAATTCAAACATGGAATAATAGTTGCAAAAGCGTTGGAACAGAATCGGAAAATCTATGCGGGTACAGATTCGAACCGATTAATTTGTAAATTAGAAAACTAAAATTGTGAAAACCATGAATAAACTATTCTCCGTAATCAGTGTTTTAACGGTGGCATCTTCCGTTTCATTTTCCTGGTCGCAGGAAGTCAAAGTAGATGAAAAATCAGTTTCTTTTAGCAACGGTAGTCATTCTGCCATTGTAGTTACTATTCCTTATGCCTCTAAAGATGTTGTTGAAAAAGAGCTGAAAGGCGAAATGAAAGATTGGGGCGGGAAGTTCGAATCTACGAAAGGCGAGTACATTGCGGTGCAAGCTTCTATGAAAGCCATGGGTGATAAATCATTTGACGGATACGCGAAAGTAATTGAAAGCGGCGATGTTGTTCAGGTTGCGTTTGCAGTTGATCTTGGCGGAGCCTATATGTCGAGCAGCGAACACAGCGCCCAATACAAAGTAATCAAAGACAAAGCTCAAAAATTCGGTATCAAGGCAGCGAATGAAGGAGTTGCAACTGAGTTAGCCCTTGAAGCGAAATTGTTGAAAGACATGGAGAAAGAAAAAGGCGACCTGGAGAAATCAATCGAAAGTTCTAAAAAGGATATTGAAGATTACAAGCAAAGAATTGCCGACGCTGAGCAAAAAATCAAGGACAACGAAGGTGCACTTTCCAAAAAAGGGGAAGATATCACAACTCAAACCGGTAAAATTGCCGAAGTAGAGAAGAAGAAAAAAGCGATCAAGTGAACAAAGTCTGACGCCCGAAAGGCAAAGAAAAGGAACAAATAATAAATGGAAAGGAGCACTTGATAGAGTGCTCCTTTTTTGTTGATTAATGGGTGGTATTTTGCTTGAATGAAATTAAAAGGATTTATTCTGATATTAATTTGTTTCGTGTTTTTATCTTGTAAGACTAAACGAACCAAAAAGGTTGATTTGGTCGGATTAGTTCCAATTCATGCCTGCTTTTTCGGATTAAACAAACCTTCAAATCGAATTTCTAAAAAACCTGAAACGCTCTATTTCGAAAACTTTTACGAACAGTTATCGGAGCAATTCAATATTGCGGTTTCAATTACGGAATTGAATGACAATTTTGTTACATCTAAAATCTGTGTTTCAATTCTTGATAAGAATGATTCACTGCGACAAATAATTCAGGTAAATGCTGAAGTTGTAGGTCCAATCAGGGATGTTTCTCATGTTCGTTCTTATGAAACTCGTTTCAACGAGCACAGAAAACTCGAAGATCCGGAGTTTCACGGTGAAATTGTAATTGGCGATTTTAATTTTGATTCTTTAAGTGATATTGCAATTGTAGATTTAATCCCAATGAGTGGAACACCAAGTTATACTTATTATTTACAGAAGGAAAATCTGAATTTTGAATTTGATTCCTATTTGACAAATGAGGTGGGGAATTTGCCCCAAAAGATGAATTCATCAAAAAAAATCTTCATGGCATATTATCATACCGGTTGTTGTGCTCAAACCTATCGTTATTTCAAATTTGATGAAAACGGCAAATGCAGATTGACCTATACAAAAGAAATTGATTTGAACAGAGAATGACGACAAAGTGACTTTTGTCTAAAGTCTCTAGTCTTTCTTACATTTGCCCAATGAAAATCCTCATTATACGTTTCAGTTCTATTGGAGATGTAGTTTTAACTACGCCGGTGGTGCGTTGCATCAAACAGCAGCTTGGAGCCGAGGTTCATTTCATTACCAAAAAATCGTTCCAAACGGTTTTGGAAAACAATCCGCACATCGACAAATTAATCACAATTGAAAAGTCGATAGACGAGGTGATGGAAGATCTGAGATCTGAGAATTACGATTACGTGGTCGACCTGCACCACAACATTCGTACACTCCGGTTAAAGCGAAAGCTCGGTGTAAAATCTTATGCATTTCCGAAGAAAAACATTGCCAAATTCCTTCTGACCAATTTCAAGATTAACCGAATGCCGAAAGTTCACGTGGTAGATCGGTATTTTGAAACTGTGAAGGAACTTGGAGTAAAGAATGATTTACTTCCGTGTGATCTCTTTTTAACTCCCGAAGACGAAGTGAACCTGCAGGAATATGGTTTGGAAAATAAAGCATATACTGCTGTGGCAATGGGTGCACAATTCGCTACGAAACAAATGCCGGTTGAACTCATGGCTCAGGTTTTGGATAAAGTGAATGCGCCGATTGTTTTGTTGGGAGGGCCTATGGACCATGAGCGCAGTTCGGCACTCGCAAAAGCTTTAAACCGGGATAATTTAATTGATTTTTGCGGAAAACTGAGTTTGAGGCAATCGGCATTTATGACGAAACACGCTGCTGTATTGTTAACCGGCGATACCGGATTGATGCATCTTGCAAGCTGTTTTGAAACTCCGGTTGTAAGTGTTTGGGGCAACACTGTTCCTGATTTTGGAATGTACACTTATGCCCCAGCAAAACCGCAAAACTATACAATCCACGAAGTAAATGGTTTGTCGTGCCGGCCGTGTTCCAAAATAGGATACCAGGAGTGTCCGAAAAAGCATTTTAAATGTATGCTGGATCAGGACCCGGAGAAGATTTCAGGAGATTTGAATAAAAGAATT
>CBFGMW010000148.1:0-6281 GCA_965649925.1 uncultured Fluviicola sp. | reverse complement strand
ACTAACGGCGAATTTTTATCTGCTACAACTGCACTGGATTCTGCTGCGGTGATTTGAAGTTGTTCTCTGTCAAAAACAGTTGCGCGCTGACCCGTTGCCAGAGATCCGTCGTAGAAGATGTCATAAATTTTATTGGAGTTAATTGTATTCGCAGCTCCATTGGAAAAGCGGTTGTTATCATTGTCAATATCTACATGAAGTGCATTTCCCGAATAGAAAAAAAGCATAAAAGCTTCTTCATTTCCAACATTATTGCGTTTGCTGATAATTGACTGCGCATTTCCCAGACTTTTCATCCGGGTAACTGTGAAAAAACTGTAGCCGCTGGTATTATCGAAAATAGAGTTGTCCGGAGCGCTGAAGTAATCGTTTTGTCCTGTTCCATTATTGTTGTCAAATTCAATGGAAGGATACCCGTTCATTAGTGAACTTGAGAAAAGCGGTTGTTGTGCGGCTGAACTTTGCGATAGAACAACACCGTTTCCCGATTGATCATTCCACGATGAAACTGAGGCGCCATTCGTTGTTGTACTTGTGCCGGCATCAGCTTTTAGCCACAAAACATTTATTGCTGATGTTCCAACTCCTGCTGGTCCTGTTTGACAGAACGAGAGCGAAGTAGCAAAACTGATAATAAATAATAGGGTAAATACGGTTTTCATACACTACTGATCTTCTGTTTTTTTATCAGTAAATAGTGTAAGCGTAGGAAAAATCCAGCTTAAAAATAACTATATAATCCGTTCAAACGTTCTTAAAAGAGGTTAAATATTCCAAATCAAGGTGAGAGTTATTATCTACACCTATCAATTGACTGTTGGACCAATAACGAACTGATGTAATTCACATTTGGTGTTTAACAATTTACAAATATTGCTCGCTCAACCGGCTCTATAAAAACATATATTTATTATGCATCGGAAAATAAATTTCGGTGTAAACATAAAACAAATCACTATGAGAAAATTACTTGCTGAATTTTTTGGAACCTTCTGGTTGGTACTTGGAGGTTGTGGAAGTGCTGTTTTAGCCGCTGGGTATCCCGAGTTGGGAATTGGATTCGTTGGTGTTTCTATTGCTTTTGGGTTAACTGTTCTAACAATGGCTTATGCAATCGGGCATATTTCCGGATGTCATCTAAATCCTGCAGTTACTATTGGACTTTGGGCAGGTGGAAGATTTAATGCGAAAGACATTCTTCCTTACATTGCATCCCAGGTTTTAGGTGGTATAGCCGGGGCTGGTGTTTTGTATCTGATTGCAAGCGGAAAAACCGATTTTGAATTGGGAGGATTTGCTGCAAACGGTTATGGTACACATTCTCCTGATGGCTATAATATGATGTCGGCCCTGATAACAGAAGTGGTAATGACATTTCTTTTCCTAATCATTATTTTGGGAGTCACTCACAAAAATGCATCTCCCGGATTTGCCGGAATTGCGATTGGTTTGGGATTAACCTTGATTCATTTAATCAGTATTCCAGTTACCAATACTTCTGTGAACCCGGCACGAAGCACTAGTCAGGCCATTTTTGTGCAGGGTTGGGCGATAGAACAACTCTGGCTGTTTTGGGCTGCACCAATAGCAGGAGCAATTATCGCAGGAGTGGTTTATAGGTACTTAGCTCCGAATAAAGATTGAGTTTACGTTCTTGATATAATAGGAAAAGGTCAGCAATTGCTGGCCTTTTTTATATTGGATCGTTAAAACGTCACGCTAGTGACGGATTATGATCATTTTTTCATCGGTTAATTCAACAATGTGAAAAACAGTCTTTCTTTCATCGTTACCAATAATCAATTCTTTTTGATCTGGTTTGATAATGATAAAGCAGTCTGAAGCTACGTAAACACCGTCATAAATTTCATTGGTGCCTGAACTCAGGCTATAAGTGTATTCATAATACATTCTAGGCTCACCATGTACCGTTTTAAAAGAAACTTCGATGCCGGTGAAGTCGTTTTGGATTGTGCTTTTCCGAGTATAATATATTGTGTCTGAATCTTGAGAATCAACAAAACCATAACTCCTGGTGATCCATGCGCCGGAAATTTTCTCATATAATTTCTCTTCATCTTTGAATCTGGAATAGGTGTAATAGTTTGTTTGGGTAAGCATATCGAAATTCGCGTCGGGTTCATAAAAGCTGCTTAAAATGAGCAATCCGTTTACCAACTTAAAGTTGTAGGAATCCGCTTTTTTCTTGTGTTTCCCTTTTCCTGTAAATAAGTTCAGTATATGGGTTTTAAAGATTGAATCGGAAGTGATCGAATAAGTAAAACCAGTATTGAGTTTCTTGTAATAACGCAATTCGGGGCTTCTGAAAAAAACTGAATCTTCAGTAATCTCTAATGCATAATCTGAATTTACACCTGAAGATATTTTATCGGTGGAATTGTCAGCAAAATGTTCTACCTGCACAGTGTTTAACCACCAGGTTCCCTGAATTTGATCAATGTTAACTTCCTCCGATTTCTGTGAAAAAGCAGCAGAACAAAATAAAAGAAGTATAAAAATTAAGCAGCGCATAAGTTGGAGTTATTGTTGAGTCATTTTTGTTTACATACCAGTTTCATTTGATTTTCCGATAGCTCTATAATCGTATAAGAAATTTCACCAGGATAAAACACAAGTTGCCGGTTTTTCAAATCAATTGAACATAGGCCACTTTCATGAGTGATATAATAAGGGTCCGGAGCGTATCCCCTGCTGCGTATGTTCCTTGACAAGGAAACGGTATCACGAACCGGTTCATATTCCAGGCATTTACTTTTACAATGCAATTCGCCCTCCTGCCGGTCAAAAGAATACAAACAAGTTGAATCACTTATTTGTGCTGACGATCTTCTAAAGGTAATGGTATCCGTTGGCGGATTGAAAATGAGATTTATTGATGAATCGCAAACCCAATTTCCCAGAATGGTAGCAGTTAAAGACAGCGAATCTTTCTCTGTTGAAAGAAAAAATGTTTTTACAAAATCCGGATCTTTGATTATCTCGTTATGGTTCCATTCTGTGAGTCTTAATTCAGATGCATCGAGAGTGAGATCATAACTGACAGAGGGATTGCCTTTTCTAAGCTCTTTTTTGCTGTTATAGAGATCGATCCATCCTGAATGATAAGTACTGTCATATACAACACGGTACAAATAGAATTTGCTTTCCGGTTTGTAATATTTGTTAGAATCTTGCCCAAACTCCAGTTTTTCTCCGAAGTAAACGTAATGTCCACGGGAAACGGAAGTTACCAGGATCGTTGAATCATTCCGCCCGAACTCAGATATTTCAGCGGCGTTGATGTACCATTTAGTCCCTTGAAAACCATTGTACAGTTGATTTTGAGCGAATGAATATATCTTTCCGCACGTTAAAACAAACAAGATCAATAAGTAGCGCATAAGCGCACAACGTAATAAAAGGTTTTCGTTACAGTAGTTTACTTAGTCAACGATTTAAACACTTCTTCCAATGATTTCTCTTCAACACGAAGCGTAAGGATCAATAAGTTGTTTTGCTGGGCAAACTGGGCGACTGTTTTTCTCAAATCTTCAATATCAGCGCTTTCAATCAGGAATGCGTTTTCATCAACGGATTCAACTTTCGAAACTCCGGAAATCTTATTCAGTAATGATTTAGCTACTTTGCCATCAAATTCTACATAAACAACCTGAAGATCGGTTGCAACCTGGAGATTCGAAGCTAAATTATCGGCAACCAGTTTTCCTCTTCTGATGATAATTACACGGTCGCAAATGGCTTCAACTTCCTGTAAAATGTGCGTTGAAAGCATCACTGTTTTTTCTTTCCCGATTCTACGGATCAAATCGCGGATTTCAACCAATTGATTTGGATCCAGACCAGAAGTAGGCTCGTCTAAAATAAGAACATCCGGGTTGTGAATAATGGCCTGTGCCAATCCAACTCGCTGACGGTAACCTTTTGAAAGCATCCCGATCTTTTTGTTTTGCTCCACTTCCAATCCTACCAGCTGGATCATTTCCTTCACGCGCTCACGAACATTTTTGATCTTGTAAATTTTGCCGACAAACTCTAAATATTCCTTCACATACATATCCAGATACAACGGATTGTTTTCAGGTAAATAACCAATGTGTTTTCGTGTTTCAATTGAATCTAAAGAAACTTCTTTTCCACAAACTTTCACTGTTCCGCTGCTTGAAGGAATAAATCCGGTGATCATTTTCATAGTCGTAGATTTTCCGGCACCGTTCGGTCCAAGGAAACCAACAATTTCTCCTTTTCCGATAGAAAAACTGATGTTATCTACGGCTGCTTGTTCCCCGTAAAATTTAGAAAGATTTGTGACTTCAATTGACATATACTATTCTTTGGCTACGAAGATAACGAATGACGATGAATAATAGTTAGTATGATCTCAAGTGAATTAATTGAAAATTGTGAATGCAGCACGTAAAAGAACCGGACTTCTTTTTCATTTTCAATTTTCGAATTGGAATTGGATTACTGAGCTTGTCGAAGTATCAATTCTATCTATCTTTGTTTCCATGTCTGAAATCACAGGGAAAGTTTTAAAATCTACCGGAAAATGGTACCACGTTATGTTGAATGACGGATCCATTGCCAATTGCCGGGTTCGTGGAAAAATGAAGTTGGAAGACTTGAAAACCACCAACCCGATAGCTGTCGGTGATACGGTAATTCTGGACCCGAAAGAAGACGAAGAAGGAAACCGAGTGATTTTAGATTATCACATGCGGGAAAATTGCCTGGTTCGAAAAAGCACAAATCTGAGTAAACAAAAACAAATTCTGGCGTCGAATATTGACAGGGCCTATTTGGTTGCAACGCTCAAACATCCGGAAACACACACCGTTTTTATTGATCGTTTTTTAGTCGCAGCAGAATCTTACCGGATTCCTGTTACTATTTTGTTTAACAAGATTGATTTGTTGAATGAAGAGGAACGTTTCGATCTGGATGCCCTGATGGATTTGTATCAAACAGTTGGCTACGCCTGTGAAGCGATTTCCGTAGAAAAAAACATCAATGTCGAATTTTTGAAAGAAGAGATAGTAGGAAAACAAGTCATGATTGCCGGACATTCAGGCACCGGGAAAAGTTCACTTGTGAATTTGCTGGATCCAACCTTAGATCTGCGAATCGGAGAGATTTCTTCTGCGCACCATCAGGGACAGCATACCACCACTTTTGCTGAAATGCATCCTTTGCAGTCGGGGGGATTTATTATTGATACTCCCGGAATAAGAGCATTCGGAATTGTTGATCTTGAGAAAGAAGTGATCTCTCATTACTTTCCGGAAATGCGCGCTGTAATCGGCCAATGCAAATTCCATAATTGTCAGCACATCAATGAACCGGCTTGTAAAGTCAAAGAAATGGTTAAAAGCGGTGAAATCTACGAAAGCAGGTATTGGACGTATTTACAGTTAATGCAGGGCGATGATCAGGATGTTCACCGTAGAAACAAGCGCGAAATTTTCTGATTTTGAGTACATGCAGGTTGTAATGATTTAGGTATGTACTTTCAAAAGTATCATTAATTTTAACCATGCGAGTAGTCATTCAACGTGTTTCTGAAGCTGCAGTGAAAATTTCCGGTGAAATTCATTCGTCAATTGACAATGGTTTTTTAATCTTGCTTGGAATTGAACATGCTGATGATCAATCAGACGCCGATTATTTGATCGGTAAATTGGTCGGGATGCGTATTTTTCCGGATGATGAAGGAAAAATGAATCGTTCAATTGCTGAGTCGAATGGCTCATTTTTGGTAGTTAGCCAGTTTACACTGCACGCTTCCACGAAAAAAGGGAACAGACCAGGTTTTATTCAGGCTGCCCGACCAGAACAGGCTATTCCGCTATACGAATATTTTCTCCGGGAATTAAAAGCACAATCGAATGTGAACGTTGAAGCCGGAGTTTTTGGCGCCGATATGAAAGTGGGGCTTATAAATGATGGCCCCGTGACAATAATAATGGATTCAAAAAACAGAGAATAACACTTCGGCATCTTCCGCCGCGGCGGACTCGATGACCGAAGCTCAGTGTAAATTCGTCATCTCGACAAGACTGATGATCGAAGCTCATTGTAAAGAATAATTAAAACAACAATTTATTAGAGATGACAATTTCAGATGCGCAAAGAACAGTCGATGATTGGATCAAAACAGTTGGCGTTCGTTATTTCAACGAGTTGACAAATATGGCGATGCTTACCGAGGAAGTAGGAGAAGTAGCGCGAATTATCGCCCGCAGGTACGGTGAACAAAGTGA
>CBFGMW010000147.1:0-6315 GCA_965649925.1 uncultured Fluviicola sp. | reverse complement strand
AGCCACTACCTGTTGTGAGAAGCCCACCCCAGCCAACCAACGCCAACAGGAACCAGTAAATGACACTGACAAAGTGTTGGACGGGGATTTACAACCTTTCCTGAAGTCTTATTTGATGATGTACGGAAACTAATGAGATTGTAGACAAAAGACCAGAGACACAAGACTTGTAAAGTCCGTTCTCAAATCAGTCTGATGTCTTCAGTCTATAAGTCTTAATGTCTTTATGAAAACAATCATTTACCACAATCGTCAGTGTTCCAAAAGCCGGGAGGGGCTTTGTGTACTGGAAGAAATGGGCGCCGATATTGAGATTCGCGATTATTTACTGGTGCCTCCAACCTACGAAGAATTGGATCATTTGTTGAAACTGCTGAAAGCGAAACCACTCGATATTATTCGCCAGAAAGAAGACATTTTTCAGGAGAAATATGCCGGAAAGCAACGCAGCCGCAAGCAGTGGATTCAAGCTATGATGAAATATCCCATTCTCATTGAACGGCCAATTGTAGTTCGCGGCGATCAGGCAATAGTAGGCAGGCCTCCGATTTTGATCAAAGACCTGCTTCCTTAAAATTGCTTTATTCTTTCACCAACCGTTCTTCGAATATACCCAATGAGGTGCTCACACGAACCATGTAAATTCCTTTTGCTAATCCTGAAACAGTAAGTTTCGCTGTGCTGTTATCTAGCGTGTAATCTACGGAAACCAGTTGACCAAACGCGTTGTAGACTGCAATCTGTTCAATTGCTGCAGTAGATTCAATTGTTGCGTTCGCTGAAGCCGGATTCGGAGAAATTCGAAGATCTCTGCTTCCCAACTCCTGAATACCTAAACCTGAATTGGTATATTGAATGGAATCACATGAAATACAACCACCATTGACGGTATTGGTTAAGATGCAACAGAAGAATTTGTTTGATTGATTCGAGCCGGGTACGTAATTAACAATCGTTCCTGGCCCCATATATGGGACTCCTTGTCCCTGACCGTTCCCATCTGTCCATGTTACATATTGACTTGTAATCATAAATGGCGGTATAGATGAATTCAGCGTAATAGAAACCTGGTTTTGTCCTGTAATCGATGAACTGAATTGCGAGTAACATGGAAACGGAACAGTAACCATCGCCGTATCTCCGGCACAAGTAGTACATCCCATCATATCTGTCATGCACAATTGATAGATAATACAACCATAACTGTTTTGCAGGGTGGCTGCATCAATTGTTATGCTGTCTGAGCCCGTACTTGAGGTATAAGTAATCGGCATTCCGTTCCCGTCAGTAACAGTCCAGTTGTAAACAAATGGCCCGGTTCCTGTTTGATTGAAAGCGTTCAGGACGTAATCATAATTCGCCAGAAGGCTGTCATTTACTTCCACACTGCACTGTGCCTGCGAAATCGAAACTGCCCCAAGAGAAAGGGCAATTGAAAGTAGTAGTTTTTTCATTTTTTTCTAGTTTGTGGGAAAACGTAGTTCCTATCACTACTGTTGCCTCGAAAATTGAAAAGAATCGATTTTTTTTGATTGTTAGGGGTTTTAGTTTCTATCGGTAAACGAATAATATTTCACCGGACAACTCTTTGTTATCTATGTATTTGAACGTGAACAAAAAGAAAATCTCAATCAATTTTAAACTACTTTCAATGAGTTATTCCCAATTTGCCTGTTTTTCCTAACTTCGTTTCAATAAAAAGTTCTTGCAATTGAAGCATCGCTACTTCCTGACATATTTTATTTTGGTGTTTGCCTGTTTGGGATATGAATCGGCTTTCAGTCAGGAACCTGCCTATTTTATACTCGGAGAGGAACAGTTTAAAGGTGTTCAGATCTATGATGTTGTTCAGGATAAAGATCAGAATTACTGGATTTCAACCGACGAAGGAATCTATCTCTACGATTTCTATTCTTATAAAAAAATTGAGGCAGAAAACACCAAGAATAATGCGGTTTTCCACTTTGTTGTTGCTCCGAATGGCACGATTTATTGTCACAATATTGCCAATCAGATATTCCAGATCAGTAACAAAACCTGTAAACTGTTTTATGAAGTCCCGTCTGATTATTCGGTTCCGGATATTCAACTTGAAACAACTGCAAAAGGTAATCTCATCATTGTCTCTAAAGGAGTTGAGGTAATTAATCCGAAAGGGAAACGCATCATGTCTTATTTCAAACCGAACGAATTTCTTTCGTTGATAAGTAAAATGAAAGACAAAAGTGTTTTGTTTCGGGTGAGAGAAAGTCGTAAGGTATTGCGATTGAAAGACGGGAAATTTGCTGCAAAAACATTAAACACTACGATTGACACCAAGAATCTCCAGTTGGTGCAGCTGCAGGAAGATGCCTTTGTTATTGAGAACAGTAAAAATAAGGCATATCGTTACGATTTTGACAAAAATGTCCTCATTCCTTTTAAGCTTGGAGGAAAACATCAATTTTCAGAAAGGCTTCGCTTTTATCAGACAAGTAAGCACATTTGGGGTGCAAGCGGAACTTCTGGAGTAACATTGTATTCGGAAAATTTTAATTCTCCGTTAGAGCAAACCTTGTTTAACAATTTCTTTATTTCAGATGTTTTTGAGGATAAAGAAGGAAATATATTGCTTGGCACGTTTGATAATGGAATTGTAGTTATTCCTGATTTGAAAGTCCCGGGTGTAATTCCATCATTCAGCAGCGGAGAAGTATTGGCCTTGTATAGCGATAAAGATCTAGGCCTTGTTTTCGGGACAAGTTTGGGAGAACTGGTGGTGCGAAAAAAGAATCGTTATAGTCCGCTTATTCCGTTGTCTGAATTGTCTGATAGGGCAATAGAAGGGATTTACGGTTCGAATGAAAGTTCGTTTTTAATTATTGGAAACGGAGGTGTTCTGGCATTTTTAAAAAACACCCGGCAGTTAATAAAAATTGCGGATGCTTCCCTGAAAGATGTGGTTTTTGTCTCTGATAAAGAGTTTTATTTGGCTACTAACAAAGGTTTGTTCTTTGTGAAACGAACAGGCGACAAGTCGTTTAACTGCACATTGGTGAAGAAAATTGATTACCGGGTGTATGCATTAGGATACGATGAACAAAGTTCTACGCTTTATATTTCTTCCGCGAAAGGATTACTGCGCATGCGTGCAAATCAAATTGAGGAGGTACGCTATCAAAATCAGCAGTTGTTTGTAGATGACTTTTGTACGATCGACGGAATAGTGTGCGCCGCAACCCGAAAGCACGGAATCATTAAATTCCGGAATAATCGGATTTCAGGAAGCATTCTTCCGAAGGTTGATGGTGAACTTGAATCAATAAATAAATTCATTTTTTCAGACCATTATCTTTTTGCTGCTACATCAAACGGGTTTTTCCAGTTCACAGAAGACGGAAGCCTCGTAAACTCATTACATACGACTAATAGTTTCGCCTCAAAACGTGTGTTTGATTTCACCGTTCAATCAGATAAATTATGGGTTTCTCACTATGGAGGAATTCAGGAATTGAATTACCATTATCACGTTCCTGCTTCCGAAACTGTGAAACTGAGAATCTCTAAGCTTCTGGTTAATAACGAAGAGGTTCCAAAATTGGACGGAGAAATAAGCCGGCAAAGCAAGGTTCAGTTTGTGTTGTCGCTGCCAACATTGAGAAACAAGAATAACTCACATTATCACTTCAAATTGAACGGTTACGACGAGTTTTGGCAGGTAGCAAAATTCAATGAGAATGTCATTACCTATAACGGTTTGCAACCGGGAAACTACGAGTTTTTAGTCAGAAATGAGAACGAAGGGAAATTTGGTAAAACGATTTCCTATGCGTTTGCAATTCCGCAGCCGTTTTATCTACGCTGGTGGTTTATTGCCGGAATTCTGGTATTAATTGTCCTGGGTTTTTCCCGGATCATCAAGCAGGTCAGGTTCAGACAGGAACAGGTATATCAGAAACAAACTGATCGTGAAAAAGCGCAATGGAAAAAACTTCAGTTAGTTCTTGGGTCCAAAAAAATGGAAGAGGCTTTTCATACGATCAATGATTTGACCTTAAAAGGAAAAACAGATCAGTCAGAAGAATTTATTTCGAATTACAAGCACTTTACTGAACAAACGATCTTGTTTGCCAAAAAAGATTTCGTAGCTCTCAGTGCAGAAACAGATCTTCTGATAACCTACCTGAATATGGTGCGTTTGCAGGTGCGGGAGTTCAACTTTCAACTAGTATCAACGGTTCCGGATTCTTCCATAGAAGTTCCGAACGGACTGATTCTTTCGTTTTTGGAAGAACTGGTAGAAAAGGAATTAAGAGGTAAAAACGGCCCGAAACAGCTTCACATAAGCTTTTCTTTGTCCGATAGGCTGGTTTGTACCATGGCGCATAACGTAATTGGGACCACGCGTGTAACTGAAAATTATTCAGACGCTTTTGCCGCGTTTTCTCAGAACTTCAGTCGTACCGATGAAAAACTTCATGGCATATTGACGTATAAGGTAGAGACTGAGCAATTGGAAAATCAGATCGTTAGTGCGAAGCTGATTTTAAATATTCCATATTCAGCCGGAAAATAGCCGGTTTTATTCCATGATATTTTTTACATCTTTTTAGCCCCAACTCTCTAATCTTTCTCTACCTTTGCCACGATTATCCGCGCGGGCGTATATTTTTTGGTAAACTGTTAACTTTTTTGTAGGACGCTCGTAAGAGCCCACTCAAGGTAGCCGATGAGAACGAAATACATTGATCTGATTGATCAAACTTTTGATTTTCCACAAGACGAATTTCAGCTTCGCGAAGAGCGATTATTATTCCACGGAATTGATTTGATGCGTTTGATTGAAGAATACGGCACGCCGTTAAAATTCAATTATCTTCCGCAGATTTCCTACAACATTCAAAGGGCCAAAGGTTGGTTCCGGGAAGCCATGAACAATATGGGTTACTCCGGGAACTATTTTTATTCCTATTGTACCAAAAGCTCTCATTTCTCTTTCGTTTTGGACGAGGTTTTGAAAAACGATGTGCACATTGAAACATCTTCGGCTTTTGATATCGATATTGTAAAGAAGCTGTATTCCGATGGAAAACTGAAAGATGGAAGTTTTGTGATCTGCAACGGTTTTAAACCGAAAGAGTACATTCAGAATATTGCAGATTTGATCAATATGGATCGTTTAAACGTGATTCCGGTGGTGGATAATACTACCGAAATTCATGATTTGATTGATTTGACAGGCGATCATTCTATCAAGATCGGAATTCGAATTGCTTCCGAGGAAGAGCCGAAATTTGAGTTCTATACCTCCCGTTTAGGAATTCGCTACCGTGAAATAGTTCCGTTTTACAAAGCGTTTATTCAGGATAACCCGAGAGTGGAGATCAAAATGCTGCATTTCTTCATTAATACAGGAATTAACGATACGTCGTATTACTGGAATGAGTTAACGAAGTGTTTGAAAATCTATTCGGATCTGAAAAAAGTTTGTCCGTCGCTTGATTCATTGAACATCGGCGGTGGATTCCCGATCAAGAAATCGCTGCAGTTTGATTTTGACTACGCTTACATGGTAAGAGAGATCCTGATGCAGGTGAAACGTGTTTGTTCAGACAATGATATTCCTGAACCGAATATATTTACGGAATTCGGATCGTTTACCGTTGGAGAAAGCGGAGGGGCCATTTTTAACGTCCTGCACCAGAAACAGCAAAACGATCGCGAGAAATGGAATATGATTGATAGCTCATTCATGACAAACCTTCCGGATACCTGGGCAATCAATCAGCGTTTTATCATGCTTGCAATTAACAGGTGGAATGACGATTATGAACGTGTATTATTAGGGGGCTTAACCTGTGATTCGGATGATTATTACAATTCTGAGCAACATTCCAATGCTATTTACCTGCCAAAGTTTGATAAAAACAAACCGCTCTATATTGGCTTTTTTAACACCGGAGCTTATCAGGAAACTATTGGTGGATTTGGTGGATTGAAACATTGTTTAATTCCGGAACCCAAGCACATACTCATTCGCAGAGATGATCAGGGTAAGATTCAGACCGAAGTATTTTCACAAGAACAAACCGCTGCCGACTTCCTTAGAATACTCGGATATCATTAATATTTTAGTATTTGGTTAAATTTCTTGTGTCAATTGCTATTCTACTGTTAAACTTTGTATTACTTTTGCATCCGCTTTTGATGTGAACGAGAATCATTTCAGCAGTAAAAAAAGACCCATTAAGTTAATCACGGGAATTAAAAATACACGTAGGATACATGCAAAAATTGACTATTTTCTTAGAAGAAAAATCAGCATTTACTACTACT
>CBFGMW010000146.1:0-6324 GCA_965649925.1 uncultured Fluviicola sp. | reverse complement strand
TAAGTTCCGTCAAGCGAAATAGCAGGATTGCTTTCAAATGTCATAGTTGCATTTGAATTGTTAGCGTCTGTAGTGAATTTTGAACTTGAAGACTCAAAATCTTCCAGCCAGAACTCACATTCTTTAGCATAACGTGTTATTGGTTGAATGGAAATCGTGCTTCCGGCAACAAGATCGTAAGTTTGCTCGAAGGCTTCTCAGAACGGGTAAATCTTTTTTGTACCTGAAATACCATTGTTCCGGATAGTCGGGTAGAGACGAACAGATTTGTTTTCACCTGTTATAAGAACCGGAATTTTACAAGGCAATTCGAATACTCCGATCAATTTGTTGTCAACATAAACCCAAACATCCGTGAAGTTGTGATTTAAATATCCGGGGCCTTCGATAAGTTCCGGATTGTCTTCAATTTGCCATGTACTCAGATCTAACCAAACCGGCTGTGGGTTATTGCGGACGCATCCGAACACCAGGAAAGAAACTAAGCCAAATAATACGATATTTTTCATACTGTTAATCGAACGCAAAAATACTCCAAATATTGTTTTTTAACTAGCATTCTAATTGCTAAGATGCACAGCTTACAAAACGGTTGGAATTCAATTTGTTGGTTTCGTTTAATTTGATGTTAATTTGGCTGCAAATGTGAAACGATATTTTTTTTAGCTCTTCATAGGCTTATTTGTAGAAAAAAGTATTATTTTTGCTCTCGCTTATGAGGTCAGCCAATGATTTCAAAGCAATACGGAGGTTGTAGCTCAGTTGGTTAGAGCGCTGGTTTGTGGTACCAGAGGTCGCGGGTTCGAGACCCGTCTCCCTCCCTTGAGAAAGAGCAGCATTTTTATGTTGCTCTTTTTTTTGTGTCTTGTTTGTCGGGGCGAGAAGTTTATACCGACCATAGCAAAGGTTTTTGACCCGCCTTCCTCAAAAAAAGAGTATGTGAAAACGTTTTCTTTTTCTCAGTCTTTTCCGTATAACACGCGTTTTCACTCTGCAGATAATTCACTACCTTTCCAGCTTGAAATTCAATAGTTAGAATGACCTTTTCCAGAGATATATTAAACCGGCTTGTTCTAAAAGCGCAGGAAAACAGGGAGCACATGCACCGCTTTCCGGAATTGTCTTTCCGGGAATTCAAAACCATGGAGTTTGTTTCGGATAAACTAACGGAAATCGGTATTCCTCATCAAAAGAATGTAGCAGTTACCGGTGTTATCGGAATCATTCGCGGAAAACACCATTCTGACAATGAACCATGTGTAGGTTTAAGATCTGAATTGGATGCTTTGCCTATTGTGGAACAGACGAATGCCGAATATACTTCTCAAAATGAAGGGATTATGCATGCATGCGGTCATGATGTTCATACAGCAATTCACCTCGCGGCGGCAGAATATTTATGGTCGATAAGAGATGAGTTACCAAAACCTGTAAAACTGATCTTTCAACCGGGTGAAGAGAAAAATCCGGGTGGAGCTTCTTTGCTGATAAAAGAAAACGTACTCCATAACCCAAAAGTAGGATCATTATTTGCATTGCACGTTTATCCTGAAATGGAAGCCGGTAAAGTAGGCTTTCGCGAAGGATTGTACATGGCTTCATGCGATGAAATTTATATTACTATTAACGGGAAAGGCGGACATGGAGCTATGCCGCATCAGGCCATTGATCCAATTATGATTGGTGCACAGTTACTGACAAGTTTGCAGCAGATTGTCAGCAGGAATTGTGATCCGAAAATTCCGTGTGTTTTATCCTTCGGTCATTTTGAAGCGTTAGGTGCAACCAATGTTATTCCCGAGAAAGCAATCCTGAAAGGAACATTTAGAACAATGGACGAAACCTGGCGAGCGAAGGCTCATCAATTGATTGAGCTGCAGGTTCATTCTATTTGCCAGGCTTTCGGGGCAACAGCAGATTTCGAGATCTCATTAGGGTATCCGATGCTTTACAATAACGAAGAACTGACTGCCAAAATGAGGAAATCTGCAATTACAGAGTTTGGTGAAGATAAAGTGGAAGAATTGCCGCTGCGCTTAACCTCTGAAGATTTTGCCTACTATTCACAGGAAATCCCGGTTTGTTTTTTTAGATTGGGAGTACGGAATGAAAAACGTGGTTTGACTTTTGGTGTGCATCACCCGAAATTTGATGTTGATTACGGCTGTCTCGAAACGGGAATCAGGGCCATGTGTTTAGCACCGTTCATATAAAAATTGAAGTAAATGCGGAAACTGATTGTTCTTCCCGTAATTATGGCCTTTCTTTTCTCCTGTTCGGAGGAAAAGGCTAAAAAAGCCGAGATATTTGAAATCCGTGAGATAGGAACGCTTTCAACAACGGAATATACCCTTGGGAAAATTGTCAAATTAAGCGATAACGGCGAATGGTATAAGTTCGGCGACCGAAAAATTCTCATTTCCTGTAAAGCGAAAGTAAAGGCCGGGGTGAATTTGAGCAAAATCAGAGACGAGGATATCAAAATCAATGGAAAACGCATTGAAATTTCCCTTCCGGCAGCGGAAATTACCAGTTTTGATATGGATCCGAAACTGATGAAAACGGAAATGGTAGAGGTAAGTGGTTTTCGCTTTCAGTTTACCCAGGAAGAAACCAATGAAATCCTGAAGAAAGGTGAGAAAGCCAATCGCAGGGATATGAAAGAACTCAATATCCTGAGCGACGCTGAGAAAAATGCGGTTGTTTTCATCAAGGATTTTTACAAGCAACTAGGGTTTGAAGAAGTAATCGTACATGGACAAGAAGAAGATAAAAGAGATTAAAACCCTTGTCATCCGGCTGGGTGCATTGGCTGCAATTGTCATTGGAGTAATCATTATCATTCAAATTGTGAAATCGGCAAATTCACCAACCGAAGCGCAAATTGATGATACTCCTCTGCGCGTTGAGCAGATTAAAGCTATTTTGGAATTAAACACTATTCGTTTCAAAGACGAGGTGGTTGTAGATACACTGGAAATGTATAAGAATGGCTTTGATGTTTGGGAAAAACTGGGCGATTTCAACACATTCGATGAATTCATTAAACCTTCTCCGATAAAACGCCGGTTGACATTGATTGTGAAAGGAGAACTGCTTTACGGAGTAAATCTGAAAACAAGCGATTTCGATATGAGTGTTCAGAAAGATACGCTGGTTATCACGCTTCCGGAACCTGAGCTGCTGTCCGCAACGGTTAATCCGCTGAATACGGATGTGTTTGTGGAAAACGGTACATGGTCTGATTATGCGCGAAGAAAAATGATGATCAAAGCGAAAAAACGCATGATCAAGAACGGTGAAGACCTGCACTTGCCGTTGAAAGCACGTGAACCATTGGAGAGAACCATCAAGCAATTGGTGAAATCAGATAAACCGGTTAAAATAATTTTTGTCAAATAAATATGAGTAAAGTAGCATTGATCGTTGCAATGGATCAGGAACGCGGAATAGGGAAGAATAATGATCTGATGTGGCATTTACCAGCCGACATGAAGTTTTTCAAAGAAACAACAACCGGACATGTGGTGGTTACCGGAAGAAAGAATTACGATTCTATTCCTGAAAGATTCAGACCGCTCCCGAACCGTGAAAACGCAGTTCTTACCCGAAATGATGAATACCAGGCACCGGGGGCAAAAGTATTTCCTTCGCTTGGAGCTTGTTTAGAGCATTACGAAAATGATGAACGTACTATTTTCATTATTGGTGGCGGTCAAATTTACCAGGAAGCTATAACCGCGGGTATTATTGACGAAATGTACATCACACATGTTGACGGAACTTTTGGGGCAGATACATTCTTCCCTGAAATCGATTTGCAGAAATGGGAATCGGAAACCATTTTCGTTCAGGAGAAAGATGAAAAGCATGAGGTTGGTTTTGAAACGAAACGGTATTCATAAGAGGAAAGCTGAAAGCTAAAAGAGGAAGAGAGGAAGGTCAGAGAGAGGAAAAGATAGCAATTGACGTTATAACACTATCAAAACTACTACAAAAATGAATGTTATAGCCAGATTTTAGGACAACCAAATAGAAATAATGAACTCGACAGAAAAAGGAAATGCCGGAGAAGATTTTGTGAACAGAATTGCTTTTAATTCTTTCATAGAGCATTGGTGTTATCCTAGTCCAAAAGATGAAAGTGGCGACAAAAAAGAAATTTGTGACCTACTAATTTTGTTTGGCGAAAATTTAATTATAATCTCTGTCAAGAATTATGAATTCAAGGACCTTTATTCAAGGTATTTCAGACGGACAATCGAAAAAGCGGTAAAACAAATTTATGGTGCGGAAAGAAAACTATTAAACAGCGATAGAGACATTTTTATTAAACATCCAAACAGAGAAATTGAAAGGTTCCCGTCCGAGAAAATTAGAAATATTCATAGAGTAATTATTAACCTTGGAGAAGGAGTTCGGTTTTATCCATTCAATCAGGAGACCAAAGACGAAAAGTTCATTACGCTTTTGGACAAAGAAGCGTTTCAAACAATAGTTCATGAGTTAGATACAATTCCTGACTTTTTGGAATATTTACAAAAGAGAGAATTATTGTTCGCTGACAAAACAGTTACAATTTTGCCAGGAGATGAAGATGATTTTCCTGCTGAAACAGCTCAACAGTTTTTTGAATATGCCCAAAATCAGTTTAATCCAAATGAAAAACAAAGCATCCTTATTTCAGGGACAGAACACGATATTTTAGCTCATTATTTAAAGAATGAAAGGACTTTTCCTGAATACATTCAATCAAAAGAATATAACGGAATGTTTGTTCAATTAGATGGCAATTGGACTGATTTCAATCAAAGACAACAAGTAAAGAAAAAAAGGGATTTAGATAAGAACAGCTACTTCCTTGACGAGCTTGTTAAAAGAGAAATTTTAAACAATCACAACGAAAATTCGATTGATTTGGCGACTGCGATTATGTCATTTAATCGGTTTAATCGAAGGGTTATTTCTAATAATTTCTTGCAGTTCTTCAACACATACAAGGACGCAAAAGGAAATTTTCTTGCAAGAAGATATGCTGACTTTGATGGGACGGGAATTGTATTTGCTTTTTATCCGCAAGAAATGCCACAAGAAATGGTTAACACTCTTCTAGGAATTGCATTAGACAGTTTTTCTGTTTACTCAAATTACAAGAGTAAATCAATGATTATGATTGCAACGACAAACGAATTCAAACAATTCAAAATGGGATTAATAAAAGATATTGTACCATTTTCAAAAGAGAAAGAGTTGCAAATAAAGAAAGACGTTGAATTACTTGGGTGGTTTACAAATCATCAAGAAATTAAAGTAGCAGAAAAGGAATATCCAGATGGCGAATAATAAAACTGGCTATAATAATTTGGAGAAATTGGCGGTTCAGTCCGCAGACACATTTGTGTTAAATCAAAGCTTGGTTTTCCGCATCAACACTTGTGGTGAAAATTGCCACCTTCGCCAAGCCGGAAACCGTTGAAAGCAGAAGAAGTGGATTCGGCTGTAAACTAGTTTTACTTTTCCTCTTTTAGCTTTTCGCTCTTCCTCTTTGCATCTTTTCCTCTCACAAATAGTCTAACCGTATGATAACATTCCCGCAACACGCTATGCCTATAAATACAGGAATTTTGCAGAAAAAACGATGGAATTATTCTTGTCAATCTTCGCAGCACTTTTCTCAGTTATTAATCCTTTAGGAACAGTTCCTGTTTTTGTCGGACTTACACAAACAGATTCAAAAATCAATCGCGATAAAACTGCATTCTGGACCTCAATCAACGTACTTGCCATTCTGCTGATCTCATTTTTTGCCGGCAAGTTTGTTTTGCAATTCTTCGGAATCTCAATTAATTCTTTGCGTATGGCCGGCGGGCTAATCATTGCTTCTTCAGGTTTTGCGCTTCTAACGGGTTCATTTACCAGACATAAAGGGATGAAGAAATCAAGCGTTCAGGCAGATATTGAAACCCGGTCGGAAGTTTCATTAACTCCGCTTGCAATTCCTATGTTAGCCGGTCCGGGTTCTATTTCATTACTAATCACTTACAATCAAACAATGCAGTCGACCCATGGGATTTTAGCAGCCGTGGCTGCAATTCTGGCAGTTTGCTTTTGTGTTTACGGTGTTTTGAGAACATCTCACGGAATTGTTAAGTCGCTTGGTGCCTCCGGAATCAATGCAATTTCCAGGATTATCGGCTTTATTGTTATCGCTATAGGAATTGAATACATTTTTAAGGCAGGGGCGGTGTTTTTGGAAGAAGCAAATATTTAGAGGAAAGCTGAAAGCGTAAAAACCAAAAAGAGGAAAAGACAGAGCTATAGTCA
>CBFGMW010000145.1:0-6338 GCA_965649925.1 uncultured Fluviicola sp. | reverse complement strand
GCGCCATTCTTTTTGTAGAATCTTGCTACGGTTGACATTAAAATGATAATCAGAATAGCTCCAAACAACAATGCAATAACGTTACGTGTAATTGACATATCGAAAGGCATAACAGCTCCGTGAATATGGCCTTTTTCAAATTTCAAAACACCGGCATGCAACTTGTAAATCTCTTCGTGATACATTGCATAACCTGCTGCAGGACCAACCCCTTTAACATAATCTATTTCCTTACCTGTTTTAGCATCTATCGCAACCGTGTGTTCTCCTTTGTAGAAATGCTTAGAAGAAAACACTTTCAAACCGCCATCGATCAGAATAATCGGAAGATCAATAGCCACACCATCGTGATGTCCACCCCACAAATGCCACTCATGAGCATCCGAAATATGATGCATAATCATTTCAGTAACATTGAACTTCTCCTCTTTCTTATGCTCTGTAGCAAAAGAGGTTGAAAATAGAAGGATTCCTACTAAGAGGGAGAAAGATTGTTTTACACTGAAAATGAAAGACATCGCTTTAAATTCTTTAATTAAAAACCTGAATTTTGGCGCAAAGGTAGTTAATCTTTCAGAAAGTACAAGGAAATAACCCGACGAGTTTCCTTTTTATTCGTGTTAAAATTGAACGGGGTATAAAAAACCGAATTTCCCGGATTTCGAATAACTGAAGTTAGCGCTTATTTAAAAACTGAATCAGAAAAGCACTTTGAATCACCAAAGCTCCAAAGAAGGCAGCCAAAAAATGAAACGCAACCACCTTGAAAGAATTCGGATCTGCAAAACGGGCAAAGAGAACGAATCCCAAAGCCGCTAAAATCTGGATTGTTGTTGCAACAATATATTGCTGAGTTGTTCCGGAAGTGTCGGATTTTGGTTTAAGCAATGCCAGATAGGAACCGAAACCAATAACGACAACTCCACTAACAATTCCCATAAAAACCAGAGGTGTTTTTGTAGCCTGAAATAAAAATGCAGCTATTACACAATGAACAATCGCAAATCCAACCAGGGAAAGCGCTAATTTATTTCTCATTCGTATCTTCTTCTTTTGAAAGCGCCATAACTTCCTTAATGACCAGATAAATTGCAGTACAAACACCAAAAAGTGAAAACCCGACAGTAAACCAAACACCAGTTGGGGCATATTTTTTCTGCAAGAACATCCCCAACCAAACCATTCCACCGATTATTGCCCCCATCTGAATTCCAACAGAGGTAAAACGCAGGTAGACATTGTTTTTTTTTGCCGCCATAAATCAACTAGTAATATTCGTCAAAGAACAGTTCGTACTCCGCGATTTTCTGTGTTTCGAACAGGATTTTGAAATTACTTTCCGTGATATAGAACAGCTTGAATTTTTGCATGTCGACCAAATGCTTTTTGGTTCGTTTGTACGTACTCATGTAATCGGCTGCAGCAGTTTCATCTGCAAAATCCTTCACAATGATCACTGATTTGTCGTTTAGAATCTTAGAAGACGTATTCAATCTCCCACGACTGAAAAACTCTCTGTTAAAGTCTACAACACGCGTTTTAGCAATATTGTTATTTACATTTTCCTCCAGGAAGATCACCATTACCAATGACTCATTATCTGTGTACTTATAAACGCTTTTCTTTGTGAAATCGACAGGAGTGTTTGTAGAATATCCTTTTTCAATGATGTTTTTCATTTCAAGAGCCTTCTTCGCTTCGTCTGTTCCCGGAAACTTCGCAATCAACTCATTCAATGTAGGAAGCAGCGTAGTTTTATCTTCATTCAGTTTAGCCTGGGCGAATGCTTTCAGCAGATAATATTTCGCTGCATACGGATTGTCCTTATCGTTCTCTATAACATTATTAGCACTAGTAATTACAGGGTAGAACAGTCCGCGTTCGTAGCGATCCAAATCTTTCAGATAATCTAATTCTGTTTGCTTATCACGTTCTCTTTTCTTCACGAAATATTCAGGATCTCTCAGATAACCGGCATAATCAGAAGTCGGATAATGCGTAAAAATGTAATCTCTCTGCGCAATTGCTTTTGAATCAGTTGGAGCGTACAAACGATAAATCTGGTAAGCAGCCAGCAACTTGAAATCGCTTTCGAAAGGTTTATCTAAAATTGCCTGGAACTGCGTTTCTGCTAAGGTAGATTCGTTCAATTGCTCCTGGTAAATCTTTCCGGCATCGAACAATGCCGACACCAATGCTTCCTGCGATGCGGCCAACGTAGAATCAGTATTCGGAACGTTTACCAATAACATTTCAGGAGTTAATGAATCGAGTGAATTTGCAACTGCAACGGGAGTTTTCCCGGAAGAATCTTCCACCACCTCATCAAAAGAAGCAATCACAATTTTTTCCGATCTGCGCCAATCGTCTTCGTTCTCACGCTGTCCCCACTGCTTTCTGAATTCCTCAAATCCTTCCTGCTTGGCCTTTTCGTTGCCCCAATATCCTTTGGTATTACTTCCACCTTTATTCTTTGCAGCTTGCTGCTCCTGAAGTAATGCCAAACGTGCAGCATCCTGTTCTTTTTTCTTTTTATCGTCGGCTTTCAGCTTCTCAATAACCTTTTCTGCAAACGCATACTGATCCGATTCGCTTAAAGCAGCAATTCGCTGTAAGCTATCCTCTAACTGGGCACGCTCTATTGCAACAACCAAATTCTGAAGTTTAGACGCTTTGTTCTTCACTCCTTCATAGTTCGGATAAGTTTCCGGAATAACGTGGGCACAGCTATCGTAGTATTTTTGCGCGCGGTAATAATCTTTCTTTCCGAAATAAATATCACCCAATTGCTCGTAAGCCATTCCCTGCTGACGTTTGTTGGATGTACTATAAAACGCAGAACTTGAAAAATTCTCGATAGTTTTAGGTTCGTTTCCTTCCTGGCGCGCTATCAATGCCAATGTATAGTAAATCTGATCTTTGAATTCGGCGTTTTTGGTGTCGCGAAGCAATTTCATCAATCCTTGCTTGGTCTTTTCACCACCATCATTCAACGCGGCTTTCAAGCGTGCGTTAAACGCCATTTCATACGGCGGATTGTATTTCAAACACTTCTTGTAATGCAAGGATGCACTTCCGCGATCGCCTTTACTTTCATATAATTGACCAAGCACGAAATGTATTCTGGCTCGCGGGTGTTTTCGTTTCGCAAACTCCAGGCATTTCAATAAGGCTTCTATTTCCAGATCTTTATCTCCACGTTTTTCAGCGAGTAAAGCTTTTGTGAACGGCAAATCGAAATGGAGACTTTTAGGGAACTCAGGTTCTTTTTTCTCATCCTCTTTCTTCTTCGATTTTTTCGCGTATTTCGATTTCTTCTTTTTCGGTTCTTTTGACTTACTGTCTCCTCCGGCAGCATCCTCCTGTAATTGCTCCAAGTGATCAATCGCAAAACCTGCTTCGGTGAAATCGTTCTGCTGAATGTAAATACGCGCCATCCACATTTCTGCAAGAAGTTTCGTTTTATCGCCAACAAAGAAACGATTGATGTAAGAGAAATTCTTCAATGCTCCATCGTAATCTCTTCTGTAATAAGACGCTACTCCGATCGTCAGCCAGTTTTCGTCGATCCAGCGGTTAAACTCGCTTTTCTTTGCCGATGGTTTTTCCATAGAAGGCATTGCGTGGCGCTGAATAACTTTGGTACATTTCGCGATTGCAGTATCAATAGGTGCATACATGCTTTTCACCTCTTCTTCAGTAGGCAAAGGGGCCAAAGGCAAAACTTGGTAATAATCTTCTTTCAGGTTACCGCGATAGTTAGTCATTGCAGTAGTTAACAACTCATTCGCATTGAAATACCCGTTGTAATGTGCCGTTGCTCCGTGATAACTACGACTAATAAAGGTGTTTCGTTCAGTAGAACAAGCTACCAGAACGACAAAAATTCCGAATATAAATCCCTTAAACAGTTTACTTTTCATAGCGGTTGACACCCGATTGAATTGAATTTTACTAGTTAAACAAGAAGATATTAAACAGTAAAACAGCAAATATATTGTTTGTGATTGAAATAATCATGGAATTACTAAGGACTAATGGCGAATTATCACTAAATGGAGTAAAAACCCCTTGGTTTTTCAAAAGTTCAGGATAATAGTACACTTATCCTTCCTTTACCCGGGTAAATTAATTAGCTCCGTAAAAAAGAAAGTTCAGTATTATATTGATTCTTATATTTGAGCTATAGAATAATTACCTGTCTACTCAATCGACTAAATCCATGAAACACTTCTTAATCTTCATTACTCTACTCACTCTGAAACTTAGAGCGCAAACTGACCTTACATTCGACAAACGTTTTGTTCAAAGCGAAGATAAATGGGTCGCCTTTAAACCGGATAAAGACAGTTCATACACTTTCGGATTTATTTACATTGACGCCGATGCAGGACTAACGCTGAATGTAGAAGGAACTTTTAAAATGCTTTCTTCGGGTGAATTTATGCCGAAAAAGCAAGAAGAAGCAAACGTAAAAGTACGATTACAACCAAATAACGTACTGGTTGCATTTATCCCCGAATCGAAATTTGAAGAACTTCGAATACAAGCAGAACCGGAATGGCTGAAATTTTACAAAACTGACATCAATTCTGCCGACAGACTTTACAAATGGGGGTTCATGTATAACGGCTGGAATGAATGTGAAAAGGGATTAGAATACCTGGAGAAATTACAGGATATTGAGCCTCGATACGCAGGATTGGCCATTGAACTTTCTTATTCCTACAACTGCCTGGAACAGTACGACAAAGCAGAAGTGATCCTCGAAGATGAAATTCAAACCAATACAAATGACGCTTATGCCAATAAAGAATATATCTATACGCTGGTAAAAAACAAAAAAATCGATTTGGCGGTTAAACAATTTCGGATATCACTGAACCGATTAGATGACAAGCAATACCATGCCGAAAATTGTTTCAATATCATGCAATATTATTATGAATCTAAGGATAAGGACAATTTCAATGTTTGGTACAAGGAACTAAAAAAACATCCTACTGAAAATAAACTGCTCACTGACTACGCAACTATAATGAAGGATGATTTGAAGTAGAAATCTCGTCTTTCAATAAAGATTCAATCCAGGAAATCGGGCGGATAGAAAACCTGCCCGTACTTTTCCCCTATCGCTTTGATGCGTGAAACTTCTTTTTCCGTAGGAGACATTGCAGGCAAAAACATTCCTGCCTCAACGGGTGCTCCAATTTCTTGAAAAAAACTGTCCAATCCTGCCGGAACAACTGTACATAATAACTTCACCACCTGGTCCGACTTATTCTTAAAACAATGAACTTCTCCACCCAGCGGAATATTCACAAACGAACCTTTTCCCGCTAAATTCGTTCCTTCCTCCGTTTTGAATTCCACTTCACCTTCTACAACATAAAAAGTCTCCTGAATTTCAGCATGCGCATGCGGATTTGGTCCGCCACCCGGAGGAACAAGCATTTCGATTACGGCATAACTCCCATCTGTTTGTTCACCAGAGATCAAAATCCGATATGAACCACCTGCAATGGAGAATGATTGGCCTTCTGTGGCATCGAGTATTGAAATTGAATTCTTTTCAGACATTTTGCTTCTCAGTTAATAAACAACCTGAATCTTCCCCAGCTTCACTTCATAGCTTGTCGTAATACCGGATTCAGTCTGCAAGGTTACAAGAAAATTAATTGGTGTGCCGATTGTAAGGTCAAAATCACGGGAAATATTCCGGAATTGGTCATAACCTTTTCCCATATACACGTCAAAATCGAAGCTTTGAGCTTTCCATGAGCCATTGCTGCCAGTAGCTGCCAATTCAATAATCTTATAATTTTCAATTAATGTATCATTCGAACATGCCGTTATTATTAGATAAGGCTTACTGGTGGTCATTGGCATAGCATTATCAATACATTCAATTTTCAATGTTAAAAGATCTTTTGCCAATTTATCCGTATCAACATTTTCACCCGAACTATGAAATAGCTTACACGATGTTAAAATAAGAACTAACAGAAAAATTAAGGATCGTTTCATACTAAAAGAATTTAGTTTTTACTAAGATGTTTGTATAACTGATTTCCATAAAACAGCCTGATGGATCATTTCATCCTCTGCAAATACAACTCCTGAGCCTGACCAATCAAATCAACCAATTCTTTCGATTTCAATATATCTGCATTTCTAAACTCAACGTAACGGGAAATCTTTCCTTCTCCTGCAAGTAATCCGGCCGAATTATCTAACTGAACACCCTGATTAAAACCCAGCTTCACACCTTTTTTCGATGGGAAAATGGAGCAAACATGTTCTTTGTAAGTATTCCCGTATCCGTAGGCAATCATTTT
>CBFGMW010000144.1:0-6349 GCA_965649925.1 uncultured Fluviicola sp. | reverse complement strand
AATTAAAGAAGAGCAATACTTATTGGTGGTAAATGCTTCCAATATTGAAAAAGACTGGAACTGGATTTCTTCTCACAACAAGAAGAATGTAGAAATGAAAAACATTTCGGAAGATTATTCTTTACTTGCGATTCAAGGCCCGAAAGCAATTGAAGCAATGCAGTCTTTGACTTCAATCAATCTTTCAGATATTAAATATTACCATTTTGAAGTTGGTCCGTTCGCAGGAGTTGACTACGTTATTATTTCTGCAACAGGTTATACAGGCTCAGGAGGTTTTGAGATCTACGTGAAAAACGAAGACGTAAAACAAGTTTGGGATAAAGTGTTTGAAGCCGGTGCTCCTTACGGAATTGCTCCGATCGGTTTGGCGGCCAGAGATACTTTACGTCTGGAAATGGGATTCTGTCTTTACGGAAACGATATTGACGATACTACATCTCCTATTGAAGCAGGTTTGGGATGGATTACTAAATTCACCAAAGATTTTGTTGATTCCGACAAATTGAAGGAGCAAAAAGAAAACGGTGTATCGCGTAAACTGGTTGGTTTTGAAATGATCGACCGTGGAATTCCGCGTCATGACTATAAAGTACTTGATGTCGACGGAAAAGAAATTGGAAAGGTAACTTCCGGAACGCAAGGCCCAACAGTGAAGAAAGCTATTGGTATGGCTTACGTTAACGTTGATCATGCGGCAGTTGATTCTGAAATCTTTATTGAGATCAGAGACAAAGGAGTTAAGGCGAAGGTTGTGAAGTTTCCTTTTTACAAGAAAGACTGATAATTAAGACTGTAACTTTCAGCCGTTGCTGACATAGTCACCGTCTGATCTATAATATTAAATCCCGCTTTGGAATGCCGAAGCGGGATTTTTCACTTAGAACGTGCTTTTCTCCAGTTTTCAACTGACACAATAGAATTGCTTATTGGATCCCATATTTGAATTTTCTGAGAACGTGCGTTTACATAAAACAAAAAGCGATTACTGAAATGTGTTTCTTTTTCCAGTCCAATCTGAACTCTCACACAAAGTTGATCTCCGATCTTTTCTTCCGAAACCAAGTATCTGATCTCTTGTGTGTTCTCTTCTGCAAACCTCTTAATTTCAGTGATTTGAGCAACTTTTCTCAAGGCAACTGCTCCAGGTGATTTATCAGATTCCTCGAATTGATTCAACGAGCAACAATTTGGAATCATTTGAAAATAAGTGTTTGTATCTCTTTCTTCTTGTTCGGAATTCTTTCCAACACTATTGGTTTCCCTGACCTTTTGCATACAAGATGTAAGAATAGATACAGAAACTAAAATCAGCAACTTTGCGAAATCCATGAATATATTATTTAAGTATATCAGCTCACAATGTGTCCATTATAACTACTACTTCGCTAAAGCAAATTTATATTCTTTATAGCCACGTTCATTTTCCAATTCAGAATCATAAATTCTACAGGAAATGGTTTTATTATCAATTTTCGTTACAAATGGTTCCTTTTCTTCCAGCATCTCATCGCGAATTCCAAAACTCAATGCTTCAGTTAGTGTTCCATTCGAAAAATGGTAGATATAGTAGGAATTCAACGTTGAAAAATCCACTGAATACTCAACAAAACCAATCTCGTCAAGGCCATCTCCATTCAGATCTCCCAGATTCTCAAGTAATGAGGCACCAACAGACTGTTCATAATCAGAAATCAAATAAGATTTTCCATTAATTGAAAACGTGAGTTTTGTGTCTCTCTTTACAAGCATTTCCAAGTTAGTCTCCCAATCAGTATCAAGTTTTGACGGAACATATTTCAACGTTTTCGAATCAATCAATTCCACAAAAACAGTGTCTTTGATTTTAGAGTCGCGGAAATTCCCTACTACGAATTCGCGTTCATTTTTAAGTTCATTTTGGACTTCGGCATTTTTAATATCAACATTATCAGATATTTGCGTTTTATCTGAACAACTTGCTGAAAGTGCCAGAAAGGTTAAAGGATAGAAAATTTTATGCATCGTTAAATCTTTAGTTGATCAAAACTAGAGATTCACCCCGGAGATTATTAGCCGTTTTTCTTATAGGTTATGACCTGGTTATTATTCGTAAGGAGTTGCGGAAAATTTGAAATAGCACGAGCAAATCCCGAAGGATCGGGACAGGTGCTCGCGCTAACAATTGTCGGGTAGGATTACTTTCAGCCGCGGCGGCACAAGATATAGAGCGCAGGATTACTTCGACTCCGCTCAGCAACCTGCAAGTCCTAGGCTGCCACTTATTATTGTACAACTAAACGCGAAACAAATTTCCCATGTCTGATAAAATAAACACCGCTGGAAAGTTCCGTGATCGAAATTGATTTGGTTTCGTTCATGTTCAATTCGATTGTTTTCAGTTCTCTTGCATTGGCATCCAGAATGGTAACCTCCTGGTTAATTCCGCTGTAAATGTTTACTACTCCGTTTGCCGGATTCGGGTAAATGGAAATTCCGGAAAGATTTGATTCTTCAGCGAGTGAAAGGTCATCAATGAGCAAACAATTACTTTGTTTATCACAACCATTGACTGTTAAAACACAAGCATAATTTCCGTTTGCAGTAATTTCCATGCTGGAAGTGTTTTCCCCGGAAATTGGCTGATTCGTAGTACAATCAATCCACTGATAACCATCGGCACCAAAATCTGCAACCAGAAACGTCCCGATCTGCTGAATTTCGGCATCAATATCATCCTGAACGGTCAACACTGTTGTTATTATGCTGTCGCACGTTGTAAAACCTGATAATGTGTCTACATACGTTCCGGCTACTGAATATGAACTATTTCCAACCTGAAGCGACGTTCCAAAACAAATAGAAACGGTGTGTGTTGCCGTTGGAAGCGGATTAACAGTAATGATATTTGTAACAATACTATCGCAGGAAGTAACTCCGGCCAATGTATCAATGTATGTTCCGGCATTCGAATAGACATGATTTCCTACCTCGTAAGTTTCATTTGCACAGATAGCAACATTGTACGTAGCAGTTAACGGAACATTCACCTCTACCACTATCGAAGAAGTTGTGAGGCACATAAACTCATCTGCTGCAGTTACGGTATAAGTAGTTGTTGCACTTGGACTAACTATAATGGTATCATTTGTTTCACCGGTACTCCAGGAATAATCATAATCTGCGTCAACCGTCAGTTCAGACAATTCCCCGTTACAAATCAAGGCATTAGACATATCGATGTTGAATACGGGAAGAGCTTTCACTTCCACGTAGATAGAATCATTTCGTACAACTCCGCAAGCATCTGTTGATGTCAGATAATACGTCATATCGGATGAAGGGAAAACCTCCGGCGACTGAATTGCTGGATCTGTAATTGCGGTATTAGTCCATGAAAATACAAATGGTGACTGTCCGCCTTGAATATTCATATTCAACGTTACGCTGTCGTTCAAACAAACATAGATCGAATCGGAAAGCGGAGCCAGTTCATACGCATTCATAGAATATGTTGGTGCCGGAGTAACATTGGTTTTGGAGTAATACCACATATCAGGATACCCGTAGTGAATGGAGTTCAGATAATTTGTAGGAAACGTATTCTGGTCACAGCCATTGCAATAACGCATATCGAGGTAAGTTAAATGCTGCCCTATTTGCGACGTTGAAGGTCCATAATAATAACCGTCTGTTGAGCTCTGATGCATTTCTAAAATATACTGAGTTCCCTGCGTTAACCAAATGGGTGAAGCCATATCTGTGTAGGTATACTGCGCAGCCGGACCGGAAATCTGCTGTTGTCTCAGAATTCCTTGTGTAGCCACATCAAAAAGAGTAATATAACGTGTTGATCCGTTCGGTTCATTCTTTCCGAATGCAGTAACCAACAAATCTTCGTTTGCTGCAAAGCGAATTCCACGCTGTGAGTCGGTTACGCCACCCACAGCACCACCAGAAACAGAATCAGTTGCAGAATGCGGGCCGAAAAAAGTTCCGTTTATGGCTGAAGTCCCGGTTGCAGCGGTATTTCCCCAATGCATATAAATAGTTCTGTATGAAGAGGCCGTTAAAGTATCGATCTTAACCCAAATTCTTGTTGCGGATGTATTCATTCCGCTTTCTATCCAGTAATTGAATTCTACCCCACCATTACACTGCGAAGTAAAGCGGATATCGTCTCCTGCTGCATTCATTTCACCTGCAAGTACATCGTCGGCGGTATTCACTATAATCGGAAGCTGATAGTTGAGGACTGTTGTTCCTGAATGTTCCTGTATTAAAATTGGATCAACATGGCTCCAACCGGCCATCTGAGAAAGCGCAGTTTGAGAAAATAGTAAAGCAGCAGCTAAAAGCGTAAGGTATTTCATGCGTAGTAAATTTTGTGCAAAGATAGTATTCGAAAGCAATTGATAAAAAACCTGTGCCAGCTAAACTGATTTAGTAACTCATGAAACATCAAAGTTTTGATATGAAATTGACAGCAGGAACAGTCGTTGGAATTGCTCTTCTTCCGTTGCACGGGGATAAGTGCAAGATTATCCACCTTTTACCCAGGTAGATAAAACTATTTTCCAGTAAACAAAAAAAAGGCACCTGATTTCTCAGATGCCTTTTCTCTATTATTTGGAATAATTATTTTACCAATTTCATTTCATTGATCAGGTTTGTTGCACCGTAGCACTTGTCAATAATCCAAAGTGTGTAGCGGATATCTAACGAAATTGTACGCTGTAAATTTGGTTCGAATGCGATATCGCCCGACATTGCTTCCCAGTTTCCGTCGAATGCTGTACCAATCAATTCACCGTTTGCGTTCATTACCGGTGAACCTGAGTTTCCTCCTGTGATATCGTTGTTCGTTAAGAAGTTTACAGGAAGTTTTCCTGATTTCTTATCTGCGTACTGACCGAAATCTTTTTTCAGGTAAGTTGCTTTCATAATCGGATCTAACATGAATTCCGGGTTTGAAGCATCTTCTTTTGCTATTACTCCTTCGAAATCTGTTAAGTAACCCATTGGTTTCCCTTGATTCGTTGTGTAAGGAAGTACGTTTCCGTATGTTAAACGCATAGTTGAGTTTGCATTCGGAGCAAAGATTTTCTTCGGTTCCATTTCACGAACTCCTTTGACGAACAAACGGTTTGCACGCTGCAATTTTTCATTGGCAGCTTTGATCTCTTTCGATGTAGCTGCTGCAATGTATGCATCATCCAAATCTTTGATCAAAATAAACAACGGATCCTGCTGTAATTTCTCATCTGAGTAACTATTGATGAACTCGTTGTATTTTGCTTCACTTGTAAATACAGAGTATTTCTTCACACGCGCCATGAATGCACCAACACTTTCTGCGGTTAATGAAGCTGCAATTCCTTTGCGCTGAGCCAATGGAACGTCTTTGATGTACATTTTCAATACTTCTTCAACAGTTTCCAGTTCAATACGCATATCGCGCTCAGAATACATTGCTTTTGCCTGTGCATCTGCTGCTTTCTTCAACTCGTCGTAGCGAGCCTTGTTTCCTGTTGCAAGTGCATCCATTGCCGCTTTGTAAGTAGCAACCATGGCATTTACATCCACCTGGCGAACAAATTCGCTTTGGTACGTTTTGATGTAGATGATTGAATTTGTTGCATTGAAAGCCGATTCAATATCTGCCAATACATTGTCGTACTCTGCTTTTCCGGCTACAAATTTTAGGAAGTTGTCCTCGATTGCTTTTTTCTTAGCTTCCACATTGTTGTTCTTCAATTGAGAAGACTGACCAATAAAGTATTTCCAGTAGTTTGCAACCTGGGCGTATTTAGATGAATAATTCAATCGCACAGCAACGTCTTTATCCATGTACTTTTTCATGATCTCCAATTTCTTGGCACGAACATCAACAATTTTCGGCTGCTCAATATCGATAGCCTGTTTCACTCCGTAAGAAGTCAGGTAACGGTTTGTACGACCAGGGAATCCCATGATCATTGCATAATCGTTTTCTGCAACACCTTTCAATGAAATAGTCAAAGAATTTTTTGGTTTCAACGGAACGTTTGCATCTGATGCTTCAGCAGGTTTGTTGTCTGTTCCGGCATAAATACGGAACATAGAGAAATCTGCAGTGTGACGCGGCCACATCCAGTTGTCGGTATCGCCACCGTATTTTCCTGCAGATTGAGGAGGTGTTCCAACCAAACGAACGTCTTTGTAAGTTTCTTTTACAAACAGGTAAAACTCGTTACCGTCGTAGAAATCACGAACAAACGCTTCATAGTTTGTACCATTCGTTGCGTCTTTCACCAAAATATCAGCAATTTCCTTGATTTTCTTAGCACGTTCTTCAGCAGTCATTTTAGAGTTTAACTCTTTCAAAACC
>CBFGMW010000143.1:0-6413 GCA_965649925.1 uncultured Fluviicola sp. | reverse complement strand
GTTGTAAAACACTTCCCGATAACACAATCTTACCATCTGAGCGTTCAACTGCATGCGAAAACAATTCAGTGATTGCCGGCAAGTTGGAATAAGAATCATAGATAAACCGGCCGTTTTCACCGAAACCCGGAACCCGATTTCCGGCAGCATCTAATTTCTGACAAGCTAGTTTGGTATTGTCAACATCAGTTCCGTCTAAACCAACCGACAACAAGTTTCCATCCTGTAATTTAATTGTGGAGAAATTAATAAAAATGTAGCCGGGAGCTGAAAGTTGTTTCATTCCGCCTGTTCCGAAAGATGCATTTGCAGTTCCGTTGGCATTCAGTTTATAGAGAATTGCACCGTTGAAAATGTTTCCCGAAAGTAAGATGGTATTGTCGTCCTCAACGAAAAGATTGGTGAAATGACCATCGCTGATATTCAATGTGAATGTTCCGTCAGTCGCAAAAGTTGAATCTAATTCGCCATTGGGCTTACAGCGTGAAACAAATGCCTGTGTTTCGCCCGGCCCGCTTTGAGTCGGACCAAGATAAACGGACCCCGCTACAAGAATTTTTCCGTCTTCCAGCAATGCAATATCAAAAGGCTGACTGGCAAAATTGATATGGTGTTCAATGATTCCGTTTGTCCCGAAAGTGTTGTTAATTGAGCCGTCGGCATGATGTTTTGTTAGTGTAAGATGGTACGCGCCTGAACTGTTGGGTTCAATGGAATACCCGGCGCTGATAATTTCTCCGTCCGGAGTAATCACTGTTTTATTGATCTCAGAAGTATAAGGCACTACAGCAATTCCGCCAATTCCGAAAGAATTGTCTACTGAAACTGTTTGTGCTGATAGCGAACACGAAACAAAGAGTATTAAAAATAGCGGTGCTTTCATACGTTTTAGTGTTGTTGTTGTTGTTGTTCTAAAACGTTGAATCAAATCTAATGGTTGGGTGGAATATGAGAATTTTGTTATTCTCTATGATTCGGTGGAAGTTCTGCAGGAACTTTCGCAGCTCTGTCGTGACAGACTATACTTCCGGTTACAGCTACGTTCAACGATGAGTTTCCGGGTAGTTTTACTACTTTATTGCAACGCTTCAAAACCGTTTCAGGTAAGCCCTGATCTTCTGAACCAAGCAAATAGATTGCCCGTTTCGGATGTTCAAATTCATGTAAGAATTGCGCATCGTTGGTTAATTCAATACCAATCAGGAAGCAGTCGTAAGGAATGTTGTTTGTAAGATCTTCGAGTGTGTCGTAGTGGAAATAAGGAATGCGCGCCCAGGTTCTGGTTACGTCAGAAGTCTGTTTCTTGTAACGCTTTCCCACCGTGAAAATATAGGATGCACCTAAAATGTAGGCGCTTCGCCACAAAGTTCCGATGTTGTGATCGGTTTTCGGATTGAAAACTCCAATTGCATAATAACCTTGTGTTCCACCTGTTTTCATCTATTTTCCAACTTTTCCGATGTGAAAAACGGCATCTCCTTTATTGACCAAAGGTGCTTCGTTTACACAAATAATATATCCTGTAGAAGGCGATTTGATTTTCTTTTCTTCGTTCCCGAACGGATCACAGATGAGTCCGAGAATATCTCCTTTTTCAACGGAATCACCGTTTCCAACTGTAACGCGCAGAACTCCCGCATTGGCAGCACGCAGCCATCTGGATGAGGTAATGACTGTTGGAATTCGTTCGTTATCTTCTATCTTAAAAGAGCGCATACCATAGTGATTTAGCACGCGTTGAACTCCTAATAATCCTTCTTCTACAACTACTTCGTCGATTGAATTGGTTTTTCCGCCTTCAAACAACAAAATTTTCTTTCCCATTTTGTGCATTGCTTCGCGCACCGATTTCGATATGAAGTTTGAGTGAACAATATAGGGCGGATCAAAAACGTGAGCCAGTTCAACACTTTCGGCATCTGAAAGAACGCAGCGGATTTGAGCAATATTCGACCGTTGTGCGGAGCCGGTATGAAAATCGATCACAACATCCACTTTAGGAGCAATCTCTTTCATGAACTGGTAAGCAAACTGACTTGCAAGCGAACCATTTTTTGTTCCGGGGAAACTTCTATTCAAATCACGTCCATCGGGTAATTCACGCTTGATGTTGAGATAACCGAAAATATTGAAAACGGGTAAACAAATTATAGTTCCTGCGTTGGGTTTATGCCATTTTTTGCGGATAACCCTGCGAACGATTTCCATTCCGTTAATTTCATCACCGTGCATTCCGGCCATAAGCAGCAATACCGGGCCTTCTTTCTTAGCGCGTTCAACTAAAACCGGAACCTGGATAGGAGTATGGGTATGCAATTTGGCAACATTCATGCTCAATTCCACACTTTCGCCCGGATTAATTTCCCTTCCTAAAATGCTAAATCGTTTCATGATTATTTAACTAAGTTTTTTTCAATGTAAGCAATGATCTTTCCAGCAATGTCGACACCTGTTGCGCGTTCAATACCTTCCAGTCCGGGAGATGAATTTACTTCCAGGACCAGCGGCCCGCGCGATGATTGCAGCAGGTCAACGCCAGCAATTCCCAATCCAACTGCTTCGGCAGCTTTAATGGCTGTTTCTTTCTCTTCCGGGCTTAATTCCAGGTGCATTGCGGTTCCGCCACGGTGAAGGTTGCTTCTGAATTCGCCTTCTTTTCCTTGTCGTTTCATGGCGCCAACCACTTCTCCGTCAACCACAAAGGCGCGAATATCTGCTCCTCCGGCTTCCTTAATAAATTCCTGTACAATTACGCGGGCTTTCAATCCGTTAAAGGCTTCTAAAACCGATTGTGCTGCATTTTGATTTTCTGCCAAAACCACGCCCAATCCCTGCGTTCCTTCCAAAAGTTTCAAAACAACGGGAGCTCCGCCTGCAGAAGCCACAACGTGTTCCACATTTCGTGAATAGTTGGTGAAAACGGTTTTCGGAAGACCAATTCCTTCTTTTGAAAGTACCTGCAAACAGCGTAATTTATCTCTTGAATGGACAATTCCTCTTGATCCGACGGCAGTAAATACTTTCATCATCTCAAACTGGCGCACAACCGCTGTTCCTTATAACGTTACCGAAGCTCCGATTCTTGGAATAACGGCATCGAATCCCGTTAAGTAATTGTCTTTGTAATAAAGAGAGGGGCCGTTCTGTTCAATTTCAATGTTGCAGCTCAGGTGATCTATAACGTGAGCCTCATGTCCGCGATGAACCGCTGCCTCAACTAATCTTCTGGTAGAATAGAGATTAGCGTTTCGGGAAAGAATTCCAATTTTCAACATATTAATGTTATAATGCGTTTGTCATTTTTTTTGAAAGATTCACTTTCGAAGTGTCGATCAGGAAACGTTTGTTGAGAACTCTTCTTCCTAACAAAACAGGGTTTTTTAATCCGGATCGTTCAGTTAGCGAAAATACGGTTTCGTAGCATTTACCAAACAAGTTTATTTCACCTTTTACAAAAAAACGTTCTTGTGCTAATCCGTTAGAGCTTTTAACGATTTTTTTACTGAAATCAGTGAACAGCATTTTTGCTCCCGTATAACCCGGAGTGGCCTCGTCAAGGAAAACGACTTCAAGAACCGGAGTAATTTCAGTCACCAATCGAATAGAAGAGCAATGAATACTTGATGAATATGCACCTGAATCAATTTTAACCGGTACTTCATTTAATTGAAATGTTGGGAATGAAACCACGTCTTTTCTGCCTATTATTTCCATAAAATTGAAACTTAAAACGGTATCCGAAAGTAGAAATTTCTACGAAACAACGGATATTATTTTATTTCATGAAAAAAAACTGATACTTTTGCTGAAGATTAAATAAAAAATAGCTAATATTGCACCCCGATTTAGGGCAATAGAAAGAAATTAAGAGTCATGGACGTTATCAGAGAACTTCAGAAAGAATTAGTAGAAGTAAAAGAGTTTCCAGCTTTCGGAGCAGGAGATACTGTTACTGTATCATATAAAATTAAAGAGGGTAATAAAGAGCGTACTCAGCAGTACCAAGGGGTTGTTTTGCAACGTCGTGGTTCAGGAGCTACCGAAACATTTACAGTTCGTAAAATGTCAGGTAACGTTGGAGTTGAGCGTATCTTCCCAATTTCATCACCGTTCATTGAGAACATCGTAGTGAACAAACATGGTGCTGTTCGTCGTGCTCGTATCTTCTACTTCCGTGGATTAACCGGTAAGGCTGCTCGTATTAAAGAGAAAAGACGTTTCGTCGCTCAATAAGCGTAACGTTCAAAATAATATTGGAACCGCTGATTCGAAAAGAGTCAGCGGTTTTTTGTTGGGCGAAAAAAATTTCACCCAACTGATTCAGTTTCTCGCCCCGACTGGCTCAATATTTGCTGAACCGCCGTCAAAAAACTCGAATGACAAAATACCTATACTGCCTTCCAATCTTTCTGCTAATTGCTTCCTGCAATGCACAACCGGCCAAAACAGAATCTGAATTAAAGGAAAATCTTTCTCAACTTGGAGATTCCATTGAAGTTACTCCTTCTGCAATTGAAGAATTATATGAACGGTATAAGAAAGATCCCATGAGTACCTCCAAAGGAACTGTTTCTGATGGTTCGCTTGTGAACGGAACGATCATGCCGTTCGAAGGAGATAATTTTCGATATTTCGATACAACCAGTTATTTGAGTCGGCGTGCTTTTGTGAACAATCGTGTTAAATCAACCATTTTACAGACTTACGACTCGCTGCAAAGCTGTTCCAAAACCTTTTTCGGGCTGATGGAGTGTTCAAATGAACATGGAGGGAAGTTGTTTCCGCATCAAACGCATCAAAACGGGTTGAGCGTTGATTTCATGGTTCCGATACTTAAAAACGGGGAAATAAGTTCTGATCTGAATGATCTTGGTGTGGACCATTATTTCATGGAATTTGACGACAACGGTGTTTACAAAGCCGATAAAAACTACCAGATTGATTTCAATACCATGGCCTTACATTTACTGATCCTTCAGGAAGAAGCAAAAGCAAATGGTCTGGAAATAGATAAAATCATTCTTAATATATCATTGAAAGACAATTTGTTCGCCACACCGAACGGGAAAAAATTAAAAGAAACAGGAGTTTATTTCGCTTTAAAATTGACACCTTTGATTGATAATTTACACGATGACCATTACCATGTCGATTTTAAAATACGCTAGTTCATTCCTCGGTTTTTTTATTCTCAATTTCTACCTATCATTTGCTTATTCTCAAAAAGCCGATACAGCTAACATTGCAGATTTATTGAAGGGAATCACACAAACTCCCAAACCGAGAAATTACCTCAACGTAGATCAACTGGATCGAACTGCTGCGTATATTAAAAAAGAGTTTGAAAAATATGCGGATACCGTTTTCTATCAAACCTATCTGATAGGCGAGAGAATGTACCGGAATGTAATTGCTGTAAATAATCCTGCTGAAACGAAAACGTACGTGATAGGAGCTCATTATGATGTTTGCGGTGTGCAGGAAGGCGCAGATGATAATGCATCAGGGATTGCGGGACTACTGGAGTTTGCCCGTTTAATGGATACGATCAAAACCGCACACAGATTGGAGTTGGTGGCTTATACGCTTGAGGAGCCGCCTTATTTCAGAACAGAGAACATGGGAAGCGCTGTCCATGCAAAATCTCTTGCTGAGCGTGGTTTGAAGCCGGAAGGGATGATCGCACTTGAAATGATCGGATATTTTTCTGATGAAAAAAAGTCTCAGCAATACCCGCTGGGAATTTTGGGACTGTTCTACGGAAGAAAAGGAAATTACATCACTGTGGTAAACAAGATGAATAGAGGTAAATTCGGAAAATCTGTTTTACGCGGTATGAAGAAAGGAAATCCAAAATCATCAAGCATTGATGTGAAAAGTTTCCAGGCTCCGAAAAATTTACCCGGAATAGATTTTTCTGATCATCAGAATTATTGGAATCTGGGTGTTTCTTCCTGTATGATCACAGATACGGCTTTCTACAGAAATAAGAATTACCACGAAAAATCAGATACGCTTTCAACCCTCGATATTTCGCGTATGGCTGAAGTTATTGATGCCCTTTTCTATAGTTTCAAAAAAATGGACGGGCAATAAGCTACCAGGCAGACTCCGATTCATTTTTTAATTGCGTTACAAGGTCTTCCAGTTCCGGAAGGTTAATAACGTTGAGTTCCACTAACAAAGGGTATAACAATCTGATTGCCTTTTCACAATCGTTGAAATTTTTTGTTTGTTTCGATGTTTCCAGCTCCGTCAATATAAAATTGACCATTTTGTCGTTGGCAGCTTTTGGATCAATTGTATTTAAGTTTGAAAGGAATACCTTTGCATTTTCTGATTGAAAGTTGTTTTCTGCCTTATCGAAGATGATCCATTCAAAGGTGTTTTTGAAATCTATTTTGGGGTTTTGT
>CBFGMW010000142.1:0-6423 GCA_965649925.1 uncultured Fluviicola sp. | reverse complement strand
ATAATAATATGATCCCAGGATTAATTATCGGAGGAGTCGTTTTGATCCTCATTATTTGGTGGGTTTCCATCAACAACCGTTTGGTTTCTTTGAAAAACAATCGTGAAAGTGCTTTTGCAGACATCGATGTGCAATTAAAACAACGTCACGATCTTATTCCGCAGTTATTAGGCGCAGTAAAAGGATACATGGGTCACGAAAGTGAAGTTTTGATCCGGGTAACCGAAGCTCGTCAACGTTCCATGCAGGCCGGAAGCATTTCTGAAAAGATTGCCGCCGAAGCAAATCTGAGTGCTGCAATGAACGGATTCAATATGCAGATTGAAGCATATCCGGATTTGAAAGCGAATTCAAACTTCATGCATCTACAAAGCGAGATCGGCGATATTGAAAATAAACTGGCTTCAGTTCGTCGTTTCTTCAACTCTGCCACAAAAGAGTACAACAACGCAATTGAACAATTTCCAAGCAACATTATTGCAGGAATTAAAAAGTATACACGCGAACCGATGTTCGATTTGGGTACTGAGCAGCGTCAAACTTTAGACAAAGCACCGGAAATTTCTTTCTAAACCAATCGAATGGCAGCATACATTGGCTTACAGGCTCAAATTAGTCGGAACAATTTTCGATCTATCTTATTATTGGCATCATTTCCCCTGTTAATTTTAGCGGGGGTTTATGCCTTTTTCTTTTTCACGCAAGGAGGAAGAGAAAACATTGAGGCCGTGAATTACGGTTTTATCCGAACTATTCCGCTGGTACTTGGCGGAGTAGCCATTTGGTTCCTGATAGCGTTCTTCGCGAATTCAGCGATGATAAACATGGCAACCGGAGCAGTTCCATTGGAACGAAAAGAAAACATGCGGGTCTACAATCTGATGGAAAACCTGTGTATGAGCATCGGAATGACTATGCCGAAATTGTATGTTATTGAAAGTTCTGCGCTGAACGCTTTTGCGAGTGGAATCAGCAAGAATTCTTATGCTGTAACGCTTACAACCGGAATCATTGAACATCTGAATGATGAAGAACTGGAAGGAGTTATTGCGCACGAGTTGACACATATTCGGAATAAAGATGTGCGACTGCTGATCATTTCCATCATTTTCGTCGGGATTTTCTCATTTGCAGTTGACGTGCTGCTGCGTTCTTTTTTATTCGGTGGAAGACGGCGAGACAAGGATGACAACAACATGGCATTAATCGGTTTGGCAATAGCCGTCGTGGCATTTATTCTTTCTATTCTCTTTAAGTTCTCCCTATCCCGCAAACGCGAATACTTAGCTGACGCCGGAGCAGTAGAAATGACACGCAACACCAAAGCCATGGCAAGCGCATTGCGTAAAATTTCCGGAAACAGCGAAGTTGACTCGGTAAAAAGTGATGATGTAAAACAAATGTTTATAGAACACAAAGCATTAGATGGCGGTTTCGGAGGATTGTTCGCAACGCACCCGCCGATTGAAAAACGCATTGCTGTTTTGGAACAGATGTAATGAAAACCCATAATTCCCGAGTTGTAAAATTTGTCATCTTAACCATTGGTATCTTTTTAATCGGGGCCAGTGCGTTCTCTCCTATCCTTTCCCGGAAGAACTACCTGAAACTTCAATACAAGGAATACATTATCGGAACAGATTCGATGCTTTGGCATTTCCTGGTTATTCCAACGATTGCTCTTTTTCTCATCGGATTTTTCTCCAATCACCTCGCAGTCAGGATCCTTTTCTATGTCTTTTTGGTGCCCATTGTCTTTTTCACGTTTAGCGTTACCATAATTGCCAACATGGGTTCCTTTTGGGGATCGCCGTTTATAGAAAGATTGGAGCGAGGGTATTTCATGGCATTGATAGGACAAATGCTCATTATTACAGCAACGATCATATCTTTGCACAAACCAAAAAAACTTAAAGCGAATACAGATCAAAAAGATCTTCTTTCATCCTAAAATCGATTTGCCACATGAAAAGATCATTCGTGTTTTATCTGAAAACGGCGTTGCTTCTTATAGGGGCAATACTCATTCTTATCGCTGCATTTTCACCGGTCGAATCGCAGTATCAATACATGAATCAGTCAGGAGAATTTGAAGATGCGGTTGAAGTAGTCACAACCGGGATAAATCATTTTCTCTGGTACATCCTGGTTTTCGGAACTGCTGTTGTTTTTTCAGTCGGGTATTTTTCTAACAGGCTGATGAATAAAGTTCTGGTATATGTGTTCACTCCGCTTTTTGCACTGGTCTTTTTGTTTTTCACTGCTGTGGCTACAATCACCTGGGGAGCAACACCATTTGTCCCGCGGCTGCAATACGGCTATCTGCTGATGATTTACGGCTCGATCCTGGTTCTTACAGCAACAATTATCTCTGTGCATAAAGGAAAATCAAAAACCATTTCCAACGACAAAGATTTGCTGGATGAGATGTGATTTCGATGATCTTAGTACCATTAACCACAAAGGCACAAGGCGCACGAGGATTGAGTGAAGTGGAAACTGAATAGGGCAACCACAAAGACACAAAGAACACGAAGTGCGATTGAATATTAAACCAGAACCCATGATCAGGCTGCAAACCAGACTGAACCAAATTTATCAGAATTATGAAACGAACACCAGTTTTCTATCTAAAAACAACCCTACTGTCAATTGGAACTGCACTCCTGTTTATTTCCGGTTTTATGCCTCTGATTAGAATGTTTACTTTGGATCATAATATAAACGGGACAAGTATTTCAGGGTTTGATTGTACTCTTTGGTATGCGATCCTGATAGCTGCTGCTATTATTTTCGCAATAGGTTATTTCTTTCATGCCACTGTAAATAAAGTACTTGTTTTCGTGTTTGCACCAATCTTTACTCTCATAATTATGTTCCTGACTTTTGTCTTTACGTTTTCAATTGCGATAGATCCGGGAGATGCTATTCTGCAAATCGGAGAAGGATATCCAATTGCCATTTCCGGTGCATTGCTGATTGTAATTGCAACTGCGATTTCTGTTTTGAGAAAGAAAGAAGTTAAAACCACGAATCATCCTGATTTATTGGATGAGATGTGATTTAGATGATCTTAGTATCGGTCGACCACAAAGGCACGAGGCGCACAAAGAAAGATTGATTGAAAACTTTCCTCTTTCAGCTTTTCCTCCTAATTAAGTGCCTTCTTCAACGCCTCCGGATCTAACTGGTCTTCCCATTTCGCCACTACAATAGTAGCTACCGAGTTTCCGATCAGATTGGTTAAAGCACGACATTCAGACATGAATTTATCTACCCCGAAGATCAGGCTCATTCCTGCTACCGGAATTTCCGGCACAACTGCCAGCGTAGCTGCTAAAGTAATGAAGCCGGCACCTGAAACCCCGGCTGCTCCTTTGGAACTCAACATGGCAACTAAAAGCAGAGTAAGCTGCTGCTGCCACGACAAATCAATATCGAATGCCTGGGCAATGAATAAGGCCGCCAATGTCATGTAAATATTAGTCCCGTCGAGGTTGAACGAATAGCCGGTAGGAATTACCAGGCCCACAACTTTCTTAGCACAGCCCGCATTTTCCATTTTCCGCATGATGGAAGGAAGGGCCGATTCGGAAGAGCTGGTTCCTAAAACCAATAACAATTCGTCCTTGATATAACGTAATAATTTGAAGATGTTGAATCCGTTGTACTTCGCAACAAGCCCCAAAACAACTATCACGAAGAGAGCTGAAGTTGCATAGAATAATCCTACGAGTTTCCCCAGGTTCCACAATGAATCGACCCCATACTTCCCAACGGTGAAAGCCATTGCTCCCAAAGCGCCGATTGGGGCCAGTTTCATTAAGATATCAACTACTTTAAAGATCGGATGGGTTAACGCCTGGAAAAAGTCGAGAACGGGTTTACTTCTTTCTCCGGTCATTGAAATAGCAACACCAAACAATATGGCTACGAACAAAACCTGGAGAATGCTGTCGCCGGTTAATGCCGACATAAACGACGTTGGAATAATTGCTAGAAGGAATCCAACGAATGTATTGTCGTGAGCTACCTGCTGATATTCGCTCACTTTGGCAACATCTGCCGGATTCAGTGAATCGATTGTTGCATGCATGCCGCTTCCGGGTTGGAAAAAGTTACTCATGCACAACCCGATAATCAATGCAAGTGTAGAAAACGTCAGGAAGTAGATAAATGCTTTTCCTGCAACACGACCAACTTTCTTCAAATCGTTCATGGATGCAATTCCAACCGTAACGGAAATAAAGATCACCGGTGCGATGATCATTTTAATCAGCTTGATAAACCCGGTTCCGAGCGGTTCGAGCTTTACTCCCAGATCGGGCCAGAATTTCCCTAAACAAACTCCTATGACAATAGCAACCAGTACCTGTATATACAAAGTTCTATACCATTTCTTTGGTTTTACCGGCTCAAGGTCCTGATCAATTGCTTGCATAATACTGCTTCGGATTAATTTTCGTTGAATATATCAATTCTTTTTGTACTTGAAATCGACTTCTTTGGTGTTCTCACACTAAGTGCGCGAAGTTTTCCTGCCCTCCCCCTCAGTCCCCCTCCAAAGTGGGAAGTTACGGTCCTCATACTAATTTAGCTTTGTCGTTAATTTTTCAAGCAACTCGAATTGTTCTATCGGATGAGAATTAGGGTCTCTCCCTTCGGAGGGGGAGAACTTATTTTATTTACTCAAAAGCCGCGCTCACCCCTACTCTTTTTCAATTCGGAGTTGCGTTTCTTAGCCAACAATCGTTTTTCTACGACGGATTTAGGGACTTTTGTTTTCTTACGCTTAGCAACCACTTTGAAGGCTTGTTCCAGCAAGACATCCAGTTTCAGCAATACCTGCCGTTTGTTTCCAAGCTGTGTGCGTTCTGATTGTGAGACAATCTGCAGAATGCCATCATTGGTGAGTTTGTTCTGCCATTTCTCCAACAACAGGGCCTTTTGTTCTTCCGTCAGAATTTGCGAATTGGCCGGATCGAATCCTATTTCAACTTTGGTAGAAACTTTATTGACGTTTTGACCGCCTTTTCCGCCGCTTCTGCTGGTTTTGAAAACCAATTCGGGTAAGAGATTTCTACTTGTTAAAACGTTCTGTTTCATAGAAGATTCGCCTTTAATAGTTGATGAAGATATTTATATTAAATGAAATCAATCTTCTCAAAACAAAAATCAACTTTTTAAACCGCAGAGAAACTGAGGTCGCTAAGGTAAATGTCTGACTAGTCAGACTCAAATACCAACTACTGAATCAACCCTTCGCGTCTCAGCGGCCTTTGCGGTTTTCATCACTTTTTGACTGCTATTCTTTTGCTCATTCCATTGTCAGGAGTGGCTGCATCACTAAAACCGAACGACAAGTTTGAGATTGAAACGGCGCGAAGTCAGATAATTCGGAATGGAATAATATTTCCCGGAAACATCCTGGATCCACTGTTTCGATAAAACATTGTTATATCCCAGCAAATTCCACACTTCTAATGATACCATACATTCGGAAAGCTTGTCCTGCCACTTATATTTATTCGGTTTGCCCACCGCAAGTAAGTTGTATGAAAGACCTAAATCAACACGGAAGTAGGCCTTCATTGTCAGCGTATCTTTGTAGCGCGTAAAATCAGGCGGACCGTAAGGCAAACGTGAGCCATAATTCAAACCGAGCTGTGCTGTTAAACGCTCAAATCCGGGCATTTTATCCTGGAAGAAGATTCCTACATTTAATCGCTGATCTGAAGGACGACGGATATAACCCGGGTAAACAACAGCGGAATCAACCGCAACCTGGTCGTCGCTTACGCCGTCAATAATGACTTCGCCTGCAGCATTGTAATAATTGGTGTACTGATCGTTCAGGATATCTTCTTTGGTAGACAGAAGACTTATTTTGAAAAACGAGAGTAATCCCGGAACAAATTCACCGTTCAGGATCATGTCTAACCCGGTTGCATAACCTTTCGCAATGTTATCGGCGTAATAACGGATGCGTACATTTTCAATTTCGTACGGGTTGATGTCCCACAAGTATTTGTAATATCCTTCAACCGTAAATTTGAACGGAAGCTCTCGGTTCCACATATAGAAACTGTAGTCTAAACCGGTAATGAAATGTGCCGATTTCTGCGAACGTACTTCCGGGTTCAGCGTTCCGTCGTACTTTCTGTATTCACGGTAAAACGGAGGCTGATTGTAAATTCCAACCGCCAAGCGCAGCTTCATACTTCTTCGGATAAACTTCCCGTTGTGATAAGCGTATCGAACCGGAATATAGCTCAATCCCATTCTCGGCGAAACAAAAAACTCATCATTGTAGCTGGTATAAACTGCACGTGTACCAAAATCGAGCTGCAATACGCCCAAATCATTCCGGATCAGGGAATCGGCCACCAGCGTGTCTTTCCCCAATTTATTGGAGTATGCATA
>CBFGMW010000141.1:0-6435 GCA_965649925.1 uncultured Fluviicola sp. | reverse complement strand
TAAAACAATCCGTTAATCTCCGCGTCGATAGACTGAATGATTTTCCCTAAATCTTCCTGGTTTTCCGGAAAACGATTGTTGTCAACATCAATGATCAGGAGTTTCCCGCTGTCATAAGTGGAAATCCACGCTTCATAACGTTCGTTTAAGCGTTTCAAATAGTCTAAACGAATACTCTCTTCGTATTCACGTCCACGCTGCTGAATCTGGCTTACGAGCGTTGGAACAGATGCGCGCAGATAGATCAATAAATCAGGTGCGGAAACAAATGAATCCATCAAATTGAAAAGAGAAAAGTAATTTTCGAAGTCGCGTGTTGTCATTAAACCCATTGAATGAAGGTTCGGCGCAAAAATATACGCATCTTCATAGATAGTTCTGTCTTGAATTACCGCCTGATTTGTACTTTGAATTTCCTGGATTTGTGTAAATCGGGAATTCAGATAATAAATCTGCAGGTTGAACGACCACCGCTGCATATCTTCATAGAAATCATTCAGATACGGATTTAACTCTACATCTTCAAAGTGTGTTTCCCAATTATAATGCTTGGCTAAAAGCTTTGTTAATGTAGTTTTTCCCGATCCGATATTTCCTGCGACTGCGATATGCATTGTGTGATTTTTTTAAAGACTGCCTAAATTACAAAAATAGAGTACATTGAGCCGATTTGTGGAAAAATAATGTAAGATTGGACAATGACTGGTTTAACATAAATAGGACAGGGAGTGATGCATCACGTCACAGCAACTGTAATCCTGGTTAGCTATTTAATCTTGTAAACGTACAATTTGTTATAAGTTGCAAAATAAAGACGATCTGAACTAGCCCGAACCGCAACAATTTTTTCAGATATTTCTTCCGGAACCATCATTGCCGCAACAGGATTGAAAATGTTGTTTGAAAAGGTGAAGAGTTGTATTAACTGTTTGTCTTTCATTCCGAAAATGGCATTATCTGTAAAAAAGATGTGATCAAAATCGCCCAATTCAAAAGAATTGATCAGTGTTCCGTAAATATCAAAATGTACCAGCACGTTGTGTTCATCAATGATATAAAGATTATTCTCCTTTTCCACCATTAACTCCAAAGCCCCGATATCTACGATTTGTTTCAGGTTTTGAATCTGCTGCTGCTGCTGAACTGAAGTAGATAATAGCGTTAATTCGTTGTTGATTTGGTCGTAGATCCAGAAACGATCGGTTTGATTGGAAGTGCAGAAAAGGTTTGCCCATTCTACTTCAAAGTCGTTTAAGGAAATGCAATCGTTTGCTAATGCCAAACCGTTATCGAGAAAACAAACCTGTTGTTGCTGTTCAGAGAAAACCGCAATTTTTAATTGATTACTGGCATCAATTGAGCTTATTTCCCCAATTTGTTTGATACTTTGCTCCAGGCCGAGTTTGCCCTGAGGAGTCCAGCGGGAAATATTCTGTTGCTGGAATAAATAAACCTGCTGGCTTAAATCAACTGCCCAAATTGCTCCTGAATCAAGTGGAATTGTATAGACAGAATCCAGTTTTCCTTCCTGACCCATTGCCTGGAACGAAAGAAAAAGGGTTAACCCGATTATGAAAGACTTAATTTGCATCCGTTTTTTTAACTGGTTTGTGCAATGACAATAATTGTTCCATTACTTCGCGTGCGTTCAAACATCGGGGAACTTTATGCTGTCCACCGAGTTTTCCTTTGCTTTTTAGCCAATCTTCAAATTGCCCGGGGTAAGCTACAACAATTTCCGGAGGCAGCATAGCCATATTATTGGAACGTTTTGCGTCGTAATCGGAATTTATCTGGCGGAGTGTTTCATCAACTAAATGTGAGAAGCGCAGCTGGTCGTTGGGTTCTTTAATAAATTCTATGAGCCATTGATGTCGCCCCAATCCGTCTCTATTCATATAAATGGGTGCAACAGTGAACTCGCGGATAGTTGCTTTCGTTAATTTAGATGCTTCTGAAATCGCTTTTTCGGTATTGGCAACGCTAACTTCTTCTCCGCATGAATTAATTGCATGACTGGTTCTTCCTGAAATTTTGAAACGAAAAGGTTCTTTGGAAGTAAACTTAATAGTATCGCCAAGTATGTAACGCCATAAACCGCCGTTGGTAGAAATAACCATGGCATAATCGGTGTTCACTTCTACATTTTCTAACGGGACAACAGTTTTAGAATTTGTGCCGTCGAATTGATCCATTGGAATGAACTCGTAATAAATTCCGTAATCGAGCATCAGGAGAAGTTCATTGATCTTTGAATTGTCCTGGATTCCAAAGAAGCCTTCCGACGCATTATAGGTTTCAACGTAATTCATATCGTCAAACGGAATCAGCTGCCTGAATAGTTCGCGGTACGGCTCAAAATTAATTCCGCCGTGCATGAACAATTCGAGATTGGGCCAAACTTCGCGCAGATTACTTTTGCCGGTTATTTCGAGCACTTTTTTTGCTAAAACGTAGGTCCAGCTCGGAACTCCTGCAATAATGTAAACATCTTCGTTGATTGTCCCGAGCGCCATTTTTTCAATCTTCTCTGTCCATTCGGTCATCAGGGCAATTTCCTTACTAGGTGTTCGGCGGATTTCGGCCCACCACGGAAGGTTTTTCACAATGATAGCGGATAAATCGCCCTGATACATATCATGCGAGATAGGCAAAATTTGAGCGCTTCCACCTACAATCAGGTGTTTTCCTTTGTATAATTTTCTATTCGGAAATTGCTGGTAATAAAGCGCCAAAAGATCTTTTCCGCCTTTGTAGTGGCAATCTTCCAGCGAGTCTTTGGTAACAGGAATGAATTTGCTTCTGTCGGATGTTGTTCCTGAACTTTTTGCGAACCATTTTACTTCCTGGTTCCAGAGTAAACCCTGTTCGTTTTCCATAGAACGAACGATATAAGGCTTTAAGCTTTCGTAATCGTTCAGGGGAACAAGCGTTGTAAAATCTTCGTAAGATTTGATCTGATCGAACTGATGTGTTCTGCCAAATTCGGTTTGAGTGCCGGCGGTTAGCAATTTTTCCAATACATCATTCTGAACCTCGTAAGGGTATTTCATGAAGAGTTCGATCTGATGCAGACGTTTCTTCATTACCCACGAGAAAATGGAATTGAACGGCATAAATAGAGGCATTTCGGCTCCGCTCAATGACCTCTATGTTTTGGATAGAGAGAGTAAAAGGGCACCGAGCGGAGTCGAGGTGCCTTTTTACTCCAAAGACTAACCGAATGCGTAAAGTGCACCGATAATTGCCAAAGCAATAATGGTGTATACGAATCCGATTCCAACTGTTGTTCCTTCGAAGAAAGTATCTTGTTTATTGTTATCGTGTGACATGTCGTATTTTTTTTCAAATGTACAATTTGTTCTTTAAAAAGGGCAAGTTCTCCCCGAAATTCTTTCTAATCTCTGCTGTCTCCGAATAAGCGAAGCAATGAAAGAAAGAGATTAATGAACGTAACGTAGAGTGTGAATCCGCCCAAAAGAGCTAATTTATTTTTTTGATCTTCGTTCAGTGAAGCATCGTTTGCATAACGCTTCAGGTTTTGCATGTGGTAAGCAGTTAAACCGGTGAAAACCAAAACTCCGATAATTGAAATCAACCACGACAAACCATCGCTACCAACCCAAAAATTCACGATTGAAGCGATGAAAATGCCGAAAAACGCCATCATTAAAATACTTCCGAAACGCGTTAAATCAACCTTGGTTGTATATCCTGCAATTGCCATTATTGCGAAAGTTCCCGCACTAATTCCAAATACGATTGCGATAGATTCTGTTGTATAGCGCATGAAAATGGTTGTCAGCGCAAAGCCAAGTAATACGGCATACAGTGTGAATAATGCAAAGAGAACAGCAAATGAAGCTCTGTTGACTAACGAATGAAGTGCAAAAACAATCCCTATCGGAGAAAATACAACTACATAGAATAAAGGTGTTGCCGCAAGGCCTTTCGGAGTTTCTTTATAGAAGTATTCCAAAATAAACTCGGGCGTTCCGTATTGATAAGCGATTGCTCCGGTTACGAGAAGTGCACCGAACATGAAAAGGTAAACTTTAGAGAAAAATCGACGAGCAGCCAGTTGTTTTGCCTGTGTGTCGAACGTGATATCGTCTAAACTTGAACTTGAATTAAAATTGAAATCCATGATTTTTTGTTAATGTAATTTTGCCTGAACTAAGTTAATGAATTCTCTTCGGGTTGAATCATTATTCATGAACAATCCTGTAAATGCGCTCGATGTTGTAACCGAATTTTGTTTTTGAACACCACGCATCTGCATACACATGTGCTGGCATTCCAAAACTACGGCAACTCCTTTGGGGCGTAAGGTTTTCTGAATGCAATCCCGTATTTCTATCGTCAGGCGCTCCTGAACCTGTAAGCGGCGTGAAAATGCGTCTACTATGCGCGGAAGCTTGCTCAATCCAACAATTTTCCCGTCGGGAATATAGGCAATGTGCGCTTTCCCGAAGAATGGAAGCATGTGGTGCTCGCACATAGAATATACTTCAATGTCTTTCACTATGACCATTTCCGAGTAGTCTTCATTAAACAAAGCACTTCTTAAGATCTCTTCCGGATCAGTGGAATATCCCTGTGTTAGAAACTGTAAAGCCTTTGCAACGCGTTCAGGAGTTCTTGCCAAACCTTCGCGGTCAGGGTTTTCACCCAGTTCTTCCAGTACTTTACGGTAAACACCTGCAAGTTCGTCGGTGGTTTTTTGATCGTAATTGAAATCAGCCATTTATTCAAAATGATTTAGAACGGTTCTTTACCACCGTAGTATTCAACAAAGTTGTTTTCGGTTTCTTCCAGTTTGATATAACTTAAGTGTCCACCGGCATTTTTGATCGGTCCATCCAGAATTTCCCAGATCTTAATGATCAGGTTTTCTGTTGAAGCGAGAATTCCCTCCATGAACGGAACATCCATATTCAGGTTTTTATGATCTAAAGGTTCAATAACCAGGTCTTTTACCAGTTTCGATAACACTTTCAGATCAATCACGAATCCTGTTTCCATGCTTGGAATGCCTTTCACGGTAACTAATAATGTGTAGTTGTGCCCGTGCCAGTTTTTGTTGCTGCACTTCCCGAAAACTTCTGCATTCTTTTCGTCCGACCAGTCTTTACGCCACAATTTGTGTGCAGCATTGAAGTGTTCTTTTCTTGTAATGTATACTGTACTCACTACTTTGTTTTTTGTGGTACAAAGTTAGTAAATAGTGATTAGGCAGCAGGCAATAGTCATAGTTATTTAAAATGCTGATTTCACACAATTGGAAGGCTATTACCTGTTCACTCTTAACTATTAGCTATTTTTGTAAAAAAAGCTCAAGATGATTGTAATTACAGGCGCGGCCGGATTTATTGGAAGTTGTTTAGTTGGAACAATGAATTCAAAAGGAATTTCGAACCTGATTTTGGTCGACGATTTCTCTAAAACAGAAAAAGACCATAATCTGGAAGGAAAAGACTTTGTTCTGAAAATTGAGCGCTCTGTTTTTGATGACTGGATGCAGGAAAACGGAGAAAAAGTAACAGCAATTGTTCATATTGGTGCTCGAACAGATACTACCGAATTCGACAAAGCGATTTTCGATGAATTGAATGTAGAATATTCTAAAATGATCTGGAAACATTGCTGCGATTTCAACATTCCATTAGTTTATGCAAGTTCTGCCGCAACTTATGGCTTAGGAGAATTAGGGTATGACGACGATGAAACCAAAATGCCGCAATTACAACCGTTGAATCCTTATGGTTGGTCGAAACAATGGTTCGACGTGTGGGCTTTGGAACAAACAGAAACTCCTCCGAACTGGTACGGATTGAAATTCTTCAATGTTTACGGTCCGAACGAATATCACAAAGGAAGAATGGCTTCTGTGATTATGCATACGTTTAACCAGGTGAAAGAAATTGGTTCAATGAAACTGTTCCGTTCCCACAATCCGGATTATACAGACGGAGGGCAAATGCGCGATTTCGTTTATGTAAAAGATGTAGTTTCCGTTATTGAATTTTTACTCAAGGGAACCGCCAAATCAGGAATTTACAATTTGGGTTCAGGAAAAGCCCGTACTTTTTTGGATCTGGCTGCAAATACGTTCAAAGCTTTGGGTAAAGAACCGCAGATTTCTTTCATTGATACTCCAGAGGATATCCGTGATAAATACCAGTATTTCACCCAGGCAAATATGCAGAAGCTGATCGATCAGGGATATGATGTTCCGTTTCACACGCTGGAAGAAGGGATTGAAGATTACGTGAAGAATTATCTGGTTTCGGGATCGTATATCTGATTCATGGAAATCGATCATTTCTTGTCAGGTTATTCTGAAGAAGTTCAAACAATTGTTTATGAACTGCGTGATTTGTTGAAAAAAGAATTGCCTCAGATCAATGAAGTTTTCGACCCATCTGCAAAAAT
>CBFGMW010000140.1:0-6443 GCA_965649925.1 uncultured Fluviicola sp. | reverse complement strand
ATCGGCGTTAAATCTGATTAAACTTCAAGAGAATTAAATCAATTGAATTCTATAACAAAAGCCTCAACATTGTTCGGGGCTTTTTTTTGTTTCTGTTCAAAAAAGCTCCTCATTTTCAATAAAGAAAGATGTTAAAAAATAGGTTTATAGTTGAAAATTGGATTTAATGACTAATTTCGCCGGACTTAACATAAATAAATTCAACGTAATGAAAATCACAAAAATTTTTATCGTAGCATTAGTTGCGATGACAACCACCTCAAACCTAAATGCACAAGTTTTCGAAGAAGGAAATGTATCTATTGATCTTTACTATGGTTTCCCTAACTTGTATACAACTGTTTTTAAAACAGCGTATGCTAACAGCGGTACTGAACAAGATATCGAAATCGGTGGAATCGGACCTGTTGGACTTCGTGGAGAATATTTATTGACGGATAAGATTGGATTAGGTCTTGATCTTGGATTCAATAACTCAAATATTTCCTACACAGAAGCTACTACAGATAACAATGGTGATCCTGTAACTTACGAGTACAACTACTCAACTAAGAAAATTGGTGCGATGGTTACGTTTAACTACCACTTCATTGATAACGACCAATTAGATTTCTATGGTGTTTTCGGTATGGGTTACGGAAATCGTTCATTCAAATTTGAATCAACAGATCCTAATTATACAGAAGCAACAGTATCTTCTCTTATTCCTGTAGCTTCAAGATTAGGAATTGGTATGCGTTATTTCTTCTCTGACTACATCGGTGCTAACCTGGCATTAGGATTTGGTCAGGGTGGTATCATCAACGCTGGTCTTTCTTTCAAATTGTAAGAATAAGATAATAAATTAGAAAAGCCCCCTGACGATAAACGTCAGGGGGCTTTCTTTTTCCAATATTTTTGAAAGCTTGTTAAACTGCTACGTTATGTTCTCTGAGCGCATCGTTCAAAGAGGTTTTTAAATCCGTAGATGCTTTTCGTTTCCCGATGATTAGTGCACATGGGACCTGGTAATCTCCCGCCGGAAACGATTTCGTGTAAGAACCCGGAATAACAACTGAACGCTCCGGTACATATCCCTTCATTTCAACAGGCTCAGCTCCGGTAACGTCAATTATTTTTGTCGACATAGTCAAACAAACATTTGCTCCAAGTACAGCCTCTTTTCCAACGCGAACACCTTCCACAACAATACAGCGTGAACCGATAAATGCATCGTCTTCAATGATTACCGGTGCAGCTTGCAATGGCTCCAAAACACCGCCAATTCCAACACCTCCGCTCAGGTGTACGTTTTTGCCAATTTGAGCGCAGGATCCAACTGTTGCCCACGTGTCAACCATGGTTCCGGAATCTACGTATGCACCGATGTTTATGTAAGAAGGCATCATAATCACTCCCGGAGCCACGAAAGCGCCATAACGCGCAATTGCATGCGGAACAACACGAACTCCTAACTCGGCATAATTCTTTTTAAGAGCCATTTTGTCGTGAAACTCAAACGGACCAACTTCGATAGTTTCCATTTTACGAATCGGGAAATACATCACAACAGCTTTCTTTATCCATTCATTTACTTGCCATGATCCGTCTGTCAAAGGTTCTGCAACGCGCAGCTTTCCCTTGTCAAGATCTTCAATTACACGTTCAATTGCCGTGCGTGTTTCTTCTTTTTCCAAAAGGGAACGATCGTCCCAGGCAGCTTCAATAATGGCTCTCATGTTCAATTTTTTTCCAAAAGTAACTAATCCAATTGCTAATTACGAATTACCAATTGCCGGAAACATTGTTTTAATTAGCCTTCTTACCATTCGTAATTCGTAATTTGGCATTGGTAATTATGAAGGTTCTTGCAATTGATTTCGGTTTAAAGCGTACTGGTCTGGCTCTCTCTGATGAGTCGAAGATCTTTGCTTTTGGTTTAAAAACAGTCGATAGCAAGCTATTGATGACCGAGTTGAAACAGTTGGTTGTCAAAGAGAAAGTAGATACCATTGTTCTTGGGGAACCTAAAAAATTGGATACTTCTGATTCTCATATTTCCGAAAATGTCAGACTTCTGAAAACTGCCCTTGAAAAAGAATTCCCCGGCACTCAGATCATCTCTATTGATGAACGATTTACCTCCAAAATGGCTTCTGCAGCAATTGCTCAAAGCGGATTGAATAAAAAACAGCGCGAACAAAAAGGTTTGATTGATGAGGTAAGTGCAACGATCATTCTGCAGGATTACCTTCAATCTGTCTAATTAGAAGGGAAAGATGGTCGCTGAGTGGGGCCGAAGTCTCTTTTACATTCTCAATTGTTTGTATTTTTGCAAAAAAACAAACTAAATGATTTTACCAATCGTAGCATACGGAGATCCGGTATTAAAGAAAGAAGCAGAAGAAATCGATAAAGACTATCCGGATCTAAAGCAGCTTATTTCAGACATGTTTGAAACCATGTATGAAGCTTCCGGAGTTGGAATTGCAGCTCCCCAGATCGGAAAGTCAATTCGTTTGTTTGTTGTTGATGCAACTCCGTTTGCCGAGCGTGATGAAGATGAAGAAGAAGACCCGCTTGCCGAAGGTTGTGATGGATTTAAACGCATTTTTATTAACCCGATCATTGAAGAAGAAAGCGGTGAACCATGGGCTTTTGCAGAAGGATGTTTAAGCATTCCGAAAATTCGTGAAGAAGTCATGCGTAAACCAAAGATAAAAATCTCTTATTACGATGAGAACTGGAACTTCCATGAAGAGGAATTTGAAGGTTACCAGGCGCGTATTATTCAGCATGAATATGATCATGTAGAAGGAATTTTGTTTACCGACCATCTTTCTGTGCTTAAGAAACGTTTATTACAAAAACGCCTCGCGAACATTTCTCAGGGAATTATCAATGTGGCTTATAAAATGAGATTTCCCGTAAAAAAACGATAATAATGAAATACATCTTATTTAGCTTCTTGTTTCTCGGATTGGTTTCCTGCGGGAATGATAAACCTGAAACAAAGGAAGAATTTGTGGCAGAATTTAAAACATTCGAAGATTCGTTAATGCAGAATTCTGATACCCAACAAGGACTGACAGATCAAAAAACCGGTTTGGTCTATGCGGAAAAATGTTTGGAGATAGCACATAAATTCCCGAAGGACGAAGATGCGCCGAAATACATGGATAAGGCACACATGATCTTAGCCGGGTTAAGTCTGCATGCGCGATCGGCTGCTATTGCTGATACAATTATCATGAATTATCCGATGTACAAAAACCGGCCAATGGTTTTACAATCTGCTGCCGCAACGTATGATATGCTGATTCTTCCGCGAAAGAAAGAAAAGGTGAAGAAGTATTATGAAATGCTTTTGAAAGAAGTTCCGGATATGCCTAAGGAAGAAAAGCAGCAAATCGAATTCAGGTTGAGACACAATGACTTAAGTTTTGATGATTTTTTAAAGCTGCCGCAGGAAAAACCAACGTTATAGGCTGGCATGGTTTTCGTTAATGATGTGTTAATCCAAAAAAGATTGGAGTTACATTAAATAAGTTAGTTTATATTTGAACGTTATTAAACCCAGAATACAATGAAAAAGTTACTTTTTACCGCATTATTAGCCGTTAGCGCAACAATTGGCGGATCTTACGCTTCTGCACAAGAGGTGACAACCCAAACCGGTGCGAAAATTGAATTTACAAAAGACACGCATGATTACGGAAACGTAAAGTATGGTGGAAACGGTGTTTGTACTTTTAGTTTCAAAAACACAGGTACTGAACCATTGATCATTTCTCAAGCAAAAGGTTCTTGTGGATGTACGGTTCCTGAGTGGACAACAGATCCAATTGCACCGGGAGAAACAGGAACAATCACAGTGAAATACAACACTGAAAAAGTGGGTGCTATCAACAAAAGTGTAACTGTTACTTCAAATGCAGTGAATGAGCCTACAAAAACGTTACGTATCAAAGGAAACGTTGCTGCAGCTCCTGAAGGAACAAGCCCGGTAAATACAACTGGAGTTCCTCCTGCAAACTAGTCTTTCATGCGCACTTTCTTAGTCGCAATACTGATATTAAATTCCGCCCTTGGCTTTGGCCAGGAGGCGGTTTTTTTTGTGGAAGACGATTTGCATAAATTTCCGAGAACAGCAGAAGGTCCTATTCTGGAACATTCCTACGCAATTACCAATAACGGAACCGTACCGCTTATTATTACTGAAGCCAAGGTTTCATGCCATTGTACAAAAGTTACTTTCCCGGATACAATTCAGCCTGGAGCTACAGATTCTATTCGTGTCACCTTTGATACCAACGGAAAATATTACCAGCAAGACCGCAAAATTCTCCTCTTTACCAATACGAAAAAAGGAATGGAAGAATTGCGCTTCAAAGTGTTTGTGGTTCCGAAAGAAGAATAATGAGTCGACAAACGCATGTTCCGGATCAATTCAAAAATTAGTGCTGAACCGATTTCTCAAAAAACTGCTATTGTTTTCAACAAAAGGCTTTCGAAAGGTAGAGTTTCCGTAACTTTAAACTTCGAATTTTCCCAAGCAGATGTTTTTAATTTTTGATACCGAAACAACAGGTTTACCAAAGAATTGGAATGCTCCGTATACCGATTTAGACAATTGGCCGCGGGCAGTTCAGATTGCCTGGCAATTACATGATGAATTAGGTAATCTGATTGAAGCAAAAGACTTCTTGATTCGCCCGGATGGATTCGATATTCCATTTGATGCGGAACGAATTCACGGAATTTCAACTGCTTTGGCAGAACAGGAAGGTGTTCCGCTGGCCGATGTGATTATTGAATTCAATCGCGTTTTGGAACAAGCCAAATTCGTGGTTGGTCAGAATATTGGTTTCGATATCAATATCATGGGGGCGGAATTCATTCGCGTCAATTCCGAAACACGAATGCACAATATGCCTGTTTTGGATACATTGTCTGAAACAACTGCCGAATTGTGTAGAATTCCCGGTGGACGTGGTGGGAAATTCAAATGGCCGACCCTTACCGAATTACATCAATATCTATTCAATCAGCCATTTGGTGAAGCGCACAACGCAACTGCCGATGTTGAAGCAACCACGCGTTGTTTCTTTGAATTGATTCGTCGCGAGGTTTTTACCAAAGAAGAATTACAGGTTGAGCTGGATTATTTCAATCGTTTCAAAACACAAAACCCGGGATTAATCACGCCAATCGGGTTGGTTCACATCAATCTGAAGGAAGCGAGTGAGAAGTTAAAGGTTCAGGAATCGAATATCGGTGCCGACGTTGATGTTGATGCTGCTCGTGCACGTCTGAAAGACGTGCAGTTTGTTCATTTGCACAATCACACCCAATTCACTGTCCTTCAATCTACCATGGACGTTCAGGGGTTGATCAAGGAAGCTGTGAAGCACAAAATGCCAGCGGTTGCTCTTACTGATGTTGGGAACATGATGGCTGCTTTTCACTTCGAGAAAGCGATTACAAAGCTGAACAAAGCAATTGATGCTGAACGAAAAGAAGCAGAAGAAAAAGGTGAACCGTTCCATAAACAAAACCTCATGCCGATTATTGGTTGTGAGCTGAATGTTTGTAGGGATCGAAAAGATAAGTCAGTAAAAGATAATGGTTACCAGGTTGTTTTCCTGGCAAAGAATAAAAATGGTTATCACAACTTAATTAAACTTGCTTCTATTGCGCATACAGAAGGAATGTACTACGTTCCGCGTATTGATAAGGAAGCAGTTGTTCAGTATAAAGAAGACTTGATTGTTCTTACCGGTGGATTGAGTGGAGAGGTTCCGAATTTGCTTTTGAATGTTGGTGAACGACAAGCTGAAGAAGCCCTGTGCTGGTGGAAAGAACAGTTTGGCGATGATTTATACGTGGAATTGCTTCGTCATGGACAAGAAGATGAAAAACGCGTATTTGGAACACTAGCCAAACTTGCTGAGAAAAACCAGGTAAAAGTTGTTGCCGCTAACAATACGTTCTACGGAACAAAGGAAGACGCGAATACACAGGACATTTTGCTTTGTGTACGCGATGGCGAACAAGTGGCAACTCCAAAAGGAAAAGGAAGGAATTTCCGCTTTGGTTTAGAGAATGAAGAATATTACTTCAAATCTCAGGAAGAAATGAAGGAATTGTTTCTGGATATTCCGGAAGCCATTGAATCTGCCCAGGAGATTTTAGACAAAATAGAAGCTTATCCTTTAGCGCGGGAAGTACTTCTTCCGGCCTTCGATATTCCGGACGAATTCATTGATCCGCTGGATGCGACTGATGGCGGAAAGCGCGGTGAAAATGCCTATTTGCGGCATTTAACATACGTTGGTGCCGAGAAACGCTACGGAGTAATTACCGATGAGATTCGTGAACGACTCGACTTTGAGCTGCAAACTGTAGAGAAAACGGGTTATCCGGGTTACTTTTTGATTGTACAGGATTTTATTGCCGAAGCG
>CBFGMW010000139.1:0-6453 GCA_965649925.1 uncultured Fluviicola sp. | reverse complement strand
GCCAACAGCGGTCGAGCTAACCGGACAAGGCTGGTTGATGTTGATTTTATTCCATTTGGGAATCCCGTCGTTGCTTTTCTTGCGGTTCTTTTTCGCGAAAAGAAGATCAGAACTTTCTGATGAAGAGTAGTACCGCTTTCAGCTGGATCCTGCTTGTTTTCCTGGCGTTGGTTTGGGGAAGTTCCTTCATTCTCATGCTGCGTGGAATGGAAACTGCCGATGGTGTTCCAATTTATTCGAATGTTCAGGTTGGTGCTTTACGCATGACAATTGCAGGTTTGGTGATGTTTCCTTTCGGAATTTTTCTGCTTAAGAAAATCAAATCACTGCGTTTGTTCTTTGCTCTTTTGATTGTTGGTACATGCGGAAATTTTATTCCTGCTTTTCTATTCACGTATGCTGAAACTGGAGTTTCTTCCGGAATGGCCGGAATGCTAAATAGTTTCACATCGTTCTTTACAATCATTATTGGATACATGGTTTTCCGGCAAGGTGTTTCCAAACGCCAGGTTTATGGTCTTCTGATCGCGTTTGTTGGAATTTGTTTGCTTGTTGGCACTTCTGTTTTAGACGGCACAATTAGCTGGCCGCATATTGGCGCTGTTGTATTGGCAACGATTCTTTACGCAACCAGTTTGAATACTATCAAATACGAATGTCAGAGTCTGAAATCGATTGAGATTACTTCCCTGGCATTTACACTGGTAGCAATCCCGGCGCTTGTGGTTTCATACTTTTCCGGCGCTTTTGTGGTTCTTACGAAAAATCCGAATGGATGGAATGGTTTAGGATATATTGCCATCTTAAGTGTTGTAGGAACTTGCTTGGCGGTTGTTTTGTTTAACCGGATTATTGCATTGAAATCTGCGGTTTTTGCAAGCTCCGTAACTTATCTGATCCCGATTGTTGCTGTAATTATTGGTTGTGTTCTGAATAAGGAAAAGATTTTATTGGAGCAGATTTTGGGAATGGTTGTGATAATAGGTGGGGTTGCTTTGGCTAATCGACAAAGAAAATAACCGGAATGGAGAATCAGTTTTCACAGGAAAAGTTGGATGCTTTGATAGATAGACATCTAAATACTGGTGAAAGTAAATTTCGCCGAGCTTTTACTGAAGGAAAGAGATTTGCTAAATATACTGAGTTGAATGCTGCAATTCAGATAAAGAGGAATTCCGCTAGTGTTGTATTTAGGAGATCCAATCAAACTAAATTGTTCTATACAATTATTGCCTTTTCAAGTTTGTTGATTTCGATAGTTGCGGTTTGTTATTCAGCTCCTGTATTCATATTAGGGATTGGGTCGCTCGCTTTTATAACTGTAATAGGCAAAGCATGGAGCTTTGATGAGAACAACAAATTGGAAATAAATGATAACGGATTGTTGTACAACGACGTGTCATATCCATGGGAAAACATTGAAAAAACGGTAATTCTTAGTGAAGTTTTTGGAGGAACAAGAAACACCACTACTATAGCCTATTTGGTTTTGGGATTAAAAACCGGACGCAATAAAATATTGGAGATTACGGAACTTGATTTGAAAGGTAGTCTTCCATTTTATAATAGAACAATTGTTCTTTCTCACTATGTTGAGTATTTCAAACAGAAATCAGAGATAGAAATTTGATTTTTAATACTATTTCCTCTTCGTCATCAACTCCTCAAAATCTACCAGCAACTGAAAAAGATCATTGAATTCATTGAAACTCAAATTCTCATAGGTATCTCCAACGTCGTGGTAATGTTTGTTCGGTCCCATGGTGTACATGAAGAATGCCGGAACACCAGCCTCAGAAAAGTAATAATGATCTGAATTGGCAGCTTTGCCACGAATCTTCACCTGGGTGAGGAAATTCTGTGTTTTGTTAATATCGCTGAGCATATCAAATTCTTTCTGGAAAACGGAGCCGTTTACGATTGTTACGCCATCTTCACCGCTTCCCATAATGTCTAAATTAAATAGGAACCGAATATTTTTCAATGGAGAGAGCGGATGCTCAACGTAAAATTGACTTCCGTACAAACCTGCTTCTTCACCGGCAAACGACATAAATACCACATTCACATCGCTCGGGTGTTCTTTGAAATAACGCGCCAGTTCCAACAGCATTGCAGTTCCGCTGGCATTGTCATTTCCACCCGGGAAATAGGCCGAATCACCCATTTGTCCTAAATGATCATAATGCGCTGAGAACACAAAACATTTCTTGGTTCTTTTCTTTGCGGGAATATAGGCTACTACATTCCGGGCAATGTGGTTTACTAATTTCGCTTCTACATCCAGTTGAATGGTAAACGAATTCCCTTCAATGCTTACTTCGCTTTTCTGAATTTGCACCAAAGGATGTTTGGCCTGTTCGCCTTCTACAGACCAGGTGAATTTATCATCTACCAGTTCAACAACCAGAAATTCGTCGTTTAATGCGGTCATTACTTTACGCATTAGTTTCAGCGTATCACCTTTAACTTCGTAGGTTTTAAATGCCAGTCCGAAATTGGTTCCCTTGTATTCGTTAAGTATCCGTGAAACGTATGATTGGAGCGAATCGCCATTCAAAATCTGATCTAATCCCAGCGTATAGCAAGTGATTTGCTTGTGGTAAGTCGGGCAATTAGGTGCAACAACAAAACCGTTTCCGGATGAAACCCAGAGATCATTTACCTGAAGAGTCACGGTGGAAGGAAAAGTGTTTACCTGGAATTGAAATGCCTGAAACGGTCTTTTTTTATAGAATTTGCAGCCTATTTCCTTGTATTCTTCTGCTAAATAAAACGCCGCAATTGAATCGCCGCCATTTACATATCCTCTGCCATGGAATTCGGGAGAGCATAGTTTTTCAACCGTTTTTTTTGCCTGTTCTACCTGTCCGAAAACAGATGCTGATGCCAATAGAAAAACAACAAGAAACTTAAGCATATCGACGTTCTACTTTTTGTACAAATTCAACTGCCAATTCGTTGTCTTCTCTCCAGCCATATTGGTTGGCGAAGTCAGTTACTTTAGAACGTGCGGCATGAATTTCAGACTGATTATCCAGTAGTTCAATTGCGTCAGCATAAGCATCGGTAGATCCGCCAAACAATTCGCGGACAATCAGCATACGTTCGTTTAATCCGAAAGCACTTTTCAATGTCTCAAGGCGAACTGAAAGTAAGCGCGATTGCAGCGATCCGTCGTTAGTAAGCGCTTTTCTGATGATTGGATGCTCGTTTCCGCTGTTGACCGCCGATGGTGAAGGAACAATGGGTTCACTTTTCTCAATGATCGGAGTCTCAATAACCAATTCCGGTTCAACAGGAATATCTTCTATGGTCGTAGTTTCTCCTTCAATGAAAGTTGGTTCTTCTGCAACAGGCTCTGCGGTGTCTTCAAGGATTGGGGTTTCTTCCTTCACAATTTCTTCTTCCGTGTCCTGTGAATCTGAAATGTCGTCCATAGAAAACAAATCAAATGACAAATCCTCAGATTCTTCAGAAACAGGTGCTGCTTCAGCCGCAAAATCTATTGTTTCTTCGGGTTCGGTATTATCTGAAGTATTCAGATCGGTGGACTGCTCACCTTGAGCTGAGTCAGAAGTATTACGGTCAGTGAGCGGCTTGTGCTGAGCCGAGCCGAAGTGAGCCGAAGCACCGTAAACTTTCGCTTCATAAGCCTTATAACGCAAAATAATTGCGCGTTCATTCAATTGCTGAGCAGCTGCCGCAAAAGCTTCCAGTTCACCCAAGCTGGCAGTTCCTTCTTTCACTTTTTGAACCAGTGCTGCTATTTCCTCAATTAATGCCTGCATTTCCATAACTTTCCTTTTCTAACGGTATTTTTCAACAAATCGTGCTTTTTGTAAACTTTAAACAAAGAGAACGCTGCTTTTCTTCTATTTTGCACCCGAAAATTAGACAATAGAACTCTTGCTTTTGTGCCAAAAACGAATAGTTGTTTAGGTGCAATTGTTGAAAACCAATAGAATTTATGTTTTTAGAGCAATTTCCTTCAGAGGGCAAACCACACGGATGGTTGGAAGTTATTTGTGGATCTATGTTCTCCGGGAAAACAGAAGAACTTATTCGCCGATTAAAACGAGTAGAGTTTGCTCAGCAAAAATTATTGCTTTTCAAGCCGCATATCGACAATCGCTACTCGGAAGAAAATGTGGTGAGCCATGAAGGTTCTTCGTTCCAGGCAATCCCGGTTGCTGATTCGTCGGAAATCCTTAAATATTGGAAGAAGGAGCGCATTGTTGCCATTGATGAAGCCCAGTTTTTTGACAGCGGTATAGTTGCAGTTTGCAATGAATTGACGAAGGAAGGTGTACGTGTGATTGTAGCCGGTCTGGATATGGATTATTTAGGAAATCCTTTTGGACCCATGCCGCAGCTTTTATGTATTGCAGAATATATCACAAAAGTGCATGCAATCTGCGTTTCTTGTGGTAACTTAGCTCAGTTTTCGCACCGTAAAATAGCCGAAAGTTCACAGGTTTTGGTTGGAGCGGTTGAAGCGTATGAACCATTATGTAGATCTTGTTATAACAAAATTGCACATTGAAATTAGCTTATTCCGTAGACACTTGTAGTTCTTGTTTTCAAACGCAGCCTGCTGGATTGAAAGAAGGAATTATTACTCATGTAGTGTATGATTCCCGTAAAATACAACACGCAGAAGGCGCGCTTTTTTTTGCATTGAAAGGATCGTTTCGTGATGGAATGTCTTTCATCGAAGATGCATACCAAAAAGGAATTCGCAAATTCGTTGTTCCGGAAAACTGTTCCTTTCAATTTGTTGCTGATTGCACTGTATGGAAAGTTTCAGATCCACTGAAAAGTATGCAGGAACTTGCGCATTTCCATCGCAAACAATTTACAGGGAAAGTAATTGCAGTTAGCGGAAGCGTTGGTAAAACTACTTTCAAAGAATGGTTGTTTCATTGTTTGCAGGGAAAACTAAATGTGGTTCGAAGCCCGAAAAGTTTCAATTCGCAGCTGGGTGTTGCACTTTCGCTTTTGGAGTTAAATGAATATGCAGAGATAGCTATCATTGAGGCCGGAATATCACAACCCGGAGAAATGGCTCAACTGGCAAATATCATTGCGCCGGATTGGGGAGTACTTACTGCAATTGGAACGGCCCATTCGGAGAATTTTGAGGATAAAAACCAGCTTTTGAATGAAAAGTGGAAGTTGTTCGAATCGTGTGAAACTATTTTTGTTCCTTCAAACATCGATATCCCGGCTGATGCCCGGAACGTTGTTCGCTGTGAACCATTTCATTCTTTGCAATTTCCTTCCGGATATGATGGGGTGCTCGGAACATTGAAAACAATACTTTCCCATTTGGATATGGGTGAGAATTTCGAAAGTATCGTTCATTCGTTGCCGCGTTTGGCGCTGCGTATGGAGATCTTTGACGGAATTAACAACAATATTATTATCAACGACACTTATAATCTTGACAAAGATGCTTTAACGGAAGCTCTGCATGTTCAACAGAACCTGAATCCGGATAAAAAAAAGGTGGTTGTTTTAGGACTTGCAGAGCATTCGGATGAATTGAAGCAGGAACTGAAACAATTGGTTGGATCATTTTCAGTTGACAAATTGTATTTGATTGAAGAAGACGAAGTTATTCCGTGGAATGAGATTTCAAATGCAGTTGTCTTAATCAAGGCGCATCGTAAACGTCATTTCGAGCAGGAAGTGGCGAAAGGAAAAGCCTTGAAGCATTTGACTTATGTGGAAGTGAATTTAAGTGCGGTAAAACACAACCTGGAAGTTTACAAAACACGCTTGCCAAATTCAGTCAAACTGCTTTCTATGGTGAAGGCCGATGCGTATGGAACCGGTGCTGTGAAAGTGGCTCAGTTTCTGGAAAGAAATGGGGTCGATTATTTAGGAGTTGCGTTCGCTGATGAAGGAGTCACACTCCGGAAAAATGGCGTTCAATTGCCAATTGTGGTAATGAATCCGGATACAGATAATATTGAGCAATATGTGAAATATGAACTTGAACCGGCGCTTTATTCGTTCGAACAGCTTGATCAGTTTGTTTCAGGATTGATTTTATTGGAAGTAGAGCATTTTCCGGTTCATATTAAGTTTGATACCGGAATGCATCGACTTGGGTTTCAGCCCTCGGATATGACAAAAGTACTGTCAATTGTGAAAGCCCAGCCGGAATTACGGGTTCAGGGAATTTATTCTCATCTGGCCGATGCTGACAATCCCGATAACAGTGATTTCACGAAATCGCAGCTGGATCAGTTCGATGAAGTAGTTTCGTTTTTTAGAAGCAATTTGGTTGATCCGTTCATAGCGCATGTGTTGAATTCGGAAGGCGCGTTACGTTATCCGGCGAAAGCAGCAGATATGGTGCGGATTGGAATTTCCATGTATGGTTATACGGAGAATAAAGACTTGAGACGAAAATTACTTCCAGCGGTTCAGTGGTATAGCAAA
>CBFGMW010000138.1:0-6571 GCA_965649925.1 uncultured Fluviicola sp. | reverse complement strand
TGCTTTAGTTCGAATTTAATCAGAACTATCAAACCGCCTGCATCCCCGTAGACGAGTTGTCTTCAAAAGGTTGGATTATTTTATCATAGGCAATTGATTTTCATAAGTAAATAGTTTGGCAAAAGATAAAGGCTGGATTTTTAAAAAAATAAAATAATAGATGTTCAGCACGATTTTATAGAAGAACTGCACGAAAACACCGTTGGGAGAATTTGAAATAGCCTCATTTTCGACTCTTTACAGCTCAATTTGAGCAGGTTACAAAGCACTATTCAGGTGATTGCAACGCAATGTGAACCCATTACAACGTCATGTAAATTCATTACAATGCAATGTGAACTCGTTACATGGCTATCTCAACTCGTTACAACGCAATGTGAACCCGTTACAAGGCCATCTCAACTCATTACAACGCAATGTGAACTCGTTACAACGTCATGTAAACTCATTACAATGCAATATGAATTTGTTACAAAGCCATGTAAGGGTAGTTACAACGTCATTTCAACTCGTTACAACGCCGTGTGAACTGTTTACAATACCTTATGCCGCGAATTTTATTGAGAAATTCCTTGGCACTATTAAAAGTGTATTTTTATAGCGCAGAACTAAATTACACTTGAAAAAATCCAACTTCCTTCTTTCAGAACTATGAATTCAAAACAAAAGTCTTTTTTTTGGTTGTTTGCCGTTTTGTTTACCGTTACTTGTTTATACCTAAACTATGAACGGGCTAAAACAAGTTATATGATCCGCTCAGATGGCAGTGGATACTATGCGTATTTGCCTTCTCTGTTTCTTTATGACAATGATTATCTGAGATCAGCAAAGGTTGAGCAGAGAAACCACGGAACTGAACAACTGGCTCCGACCTATTTGTATTATGGGACGAAGAACCGCCTGGTAAATAAATACTACCCCGGAGTATCACTTATTCAATTACCGACATTTGGAGGGGCCGTGCTTTTTTCATGGCTAAGCGGTTTGCCAATTGATGGTTACTCCTCAGTTTTCCAGTTTTTCTTTCTTCTCGGAAGTATCTTTTATACGTTGTTAGGGGTTTATTACTTGCTGTTGATCGCAAATAAAATGAAACTCTCAGGCGTAGCAACGGCTCTCATATGTTTTTTAATCACGCCTCTATTGTTCTATTGCATTGATGCACCAAGTTTTTCGCACCACTACTCATTTACGTTTTTCGCAATTTTTATCTATCACCTGCTGTTTCAACTGGAAAATCCCAACTTAAAACGGACAATATTATTGGCGTTATTATTAGGAGTTTTGGTCTTGATTCGCCCTACCAATATTTTGATTCTCCTGATAATTCCTTTTTTATGCGGAAGCTGGAAAGATTTCATGAAATGGTTCAGGTGGCAATTTCAGGTAAAGCAACTTGGATTGTTTTTCCTAAGTTTTTTTGCGGTACTTAGTCTTTTACTTATCATCAGCAAAATTCAAACGGGTAGTTGGATGAACTGGTCTTATAAAGGGGAAGGTTTTGATTTTAGCTCACCGAAAATTTGGCAGCACTGGTTTTCATTCCGGGTTGGGCTTTTTATACATACTCCAATTTTCTTACTTAGTTTAATTGTTTTGTGGGTTGACAAATCATTTTCCTTTTTTGAGAAATGCAGCTGGTCAATCTTTTTTGTCTTAGTCACCTTTATCCTAAGCAGCTGGTGGTGCTGGGATTATTCAACATCTTTTGGTAACAGACCATATACTGAGTTTACTTTCGTTTTACTGCTTCCCTTATTCAGGAGTGCTTTTGCTGGTAAAAAAGTGATTGGAGTATTGATTGTTTCATTTCTCGTATTGAATACCATTCGATTTGTCGAATACCAAAGCGGATTTATCAATACTACGCGGTCAACGGCATCTTCTTATTTTACATCGTTCATTTTTTGGAAAAAAGAGAATAAAGGCAGGTGGGAATTTAATAGATTTTGTGAGCCTCATGGGAAAGAAATAACCCGTACAAAACTAAATTTCAGTTCAAACAGTTACAATTTCAATGCAAAAGTGGAATTCGAGTGTTTGGCCAAATATTCATTTCTGAAACCAAGAAACGGTGAACGTTATCATTATCGTTTCGAAGTAGACAAACACATGAAAAGCAATTCGCTGGAGGATGTTTTATTGGTAGTTGATAAATTTGATGGAGCGAAACGTTTCTCTGACTCCAGGCCTCTTTATTCAGATAAATTTGAAGCTAAAGATCAATGGGAGCATCTGATTATTGATGATAATATTAACGATAATTTCGAAGTATTTGACAGTATCTCATTTTATGTTTGGAATAAAGGCCATAAACAATTTAGTCTGAAAAATATCAGTCTAACTGTAAGTTCTTTTAAGGCTCAATAATTGATTTCTGACTCCTGGATTAGTATTCCTGTTTTTACCTGAATAAGCTATTCGAAAGAATCCCTGTTATTTCTTGCATGGAACAGTGTAAACTTTCAGGAAACAGCCGGGAATTAAGAGCGTTTATTCCGCATTCCGCAATTTGTATGAAAAACAAAAACGGCCTGCTTTTGGCAGACCGCTTCCATTACTATGAATTTCTTTTATAATTCTCCCAGGTTCATACCAATGGTAAAAGTGAATTTACCCGCATAACCATTTTGAATACGTTGTGCATCGTAGCCGGTTCTGTAACCTGTTGCGTGCGGATCTAACTGATCGAAGCCCCAACCATAATCCAAACCAAGCATACCGAACATTGGAAGATAAATACGAACACCGGCACCAACACTGCGTTTTACGTTGAACGGATTGAATGTTTTGAATGAAGTAAAGGTGTTACCGGCCTCAGCAAATGCTAAAACGAAAACTGTAGCCTGCGGGTTCAAGGAGATCGGGTAGCGTAATTCCATGGTGTATTTCGCAATGATCGGATCTCCGCCTGATGAAGATATCTCCGGACCATTACCGCTGTCGTCATAACCGCGTAATGCAATGATCTCACGACCTCCTAATGAGTTTACACCAGATAAACCTGAACCACCCATGGAGAAGCGCTCAAACGGCGTAATTCCACGTGTGCTGCTGTAACCGCCCATGAAACCAAATCCGAATCGAGGTGATAAAACCAATTTCTTGTCACTCGTTAACGGGAAGTAGTATTCACCTGTGAATTTCAATTTGAAATACTCCAGGTAGCGGTATTTCTCTTGCGTTGTTGCTGATGAGAAATCTTTATCGCCGTTAAACATGGAGTATGGAATAGATGATTTTGCGCTGAATGTTAAACGGGAACCTTCCTGCGGATAAATTGGAGAGCTGATTGAGTTACGCTGTAAAACGTATTTCAAACTAATGTCGTTTGCTTGCCCGTTACTGAAGTTCGGGAAGTATGAAGCATAATTTCGAACATCATAGTATTGATAGGCCAATTCGTAATATGCGCTAAAGTAATCGTCCGGAATTTTCTTTCTTCTTCCCAAACCAACAGATGCTCCCGTGATAGCAACTCCCTGGTATCCCGGATCGTTTTTCTTCAGCGTAGTTGTTGAACTGGATGACGAGAACGAAGTGCGGTTAATTGCGAATGTAAACGAATTTGGTTTTTTGCCACCCATCCATGGTTCGGTGAATGACAGGTTATATCCCTGGTACAAACGTCCATTGGTTTGCGCACGAATAGAAAGTCGTTGTCCGTCTCCGGCAGGAAGTGGTGTCCATGCTCCTTTTTTGAAAGCATTTCGAACCGAGAAGTTATTGAAAGTTAATCCCAAAGTTCCAATGATTCTACCGGCACCGTAACCACCTGAAAGTTCGATCTGATCAGCAGATTTTTCTTCAACTACGTATTCTATATCGACGGTCCCGTCTTGCGGATTTGGAATTGGATTGACCTGGAACGCCTGTTCGTTGAAATATCCCAGTTGAGCTAATTCACGCTGCGTACGGATGATGTCGTTTCGGTTGAATAAATCGCCCGGTTTGGTTCTGATTTCTCTTCGGATTACGTGCTCATTCGTTTTCGTATTTCCACGAATGATGATGTTGCGAATACGTGCTTCTTTTCCTTCAACGATGCGCATTTCGTAATTGATATGGTAATCGTCAACTCCCGTTTCTACCGGTGTAATGTTGAAGAACAAATGTCCGCGGTCCTGGTACAAAGCTGAGATATCACGACCATCCTGACTTTGGAATACGCGCTGATCGAATAATGGCTTATTGTAAACGTCACCGTATTTGATTCCCAGAACGGTGTCTAAGAGGCCGGAAGTGAATTTCGTGTTTCCAATCCAGGTAATGTTTCCGAAATAGTATTTTGAACCTTCATCAATTTTCATGTAGATAATCATGTTCTTCTCGTCGATATCATAAACTGAATCGGTAACCAAAAACACATCGCGAAGTCCGGTTGACCGTAATTTGTCAAGCATTGCTTCTTTATCTCTGGCGTATGCAGTAGAATTGTATTTGGATCGTTTGAAGAATCTCCACCAGCGCTTTTGTTTGGTATCTTTCATTGCTGCTTTCAGCTTCCATGTTGGAACAGAAACCGGGCCGTCAAGAATAATTTCTTTAATTTTTACCCTTTCGCCTTTGGAAACGGCAATTGTAAATATTTCAGAGTTATTGATCAGCGTATCCTGCGTGCGAATGATCTGAACGGTTACATTGTTAAATCCTTTTTCTTTGAAATAACCTCGAATGGTGTTTTGTGTAGTAAAAACAAGGTTTTCCGTAATTGTTTTTCCGGAATTCAATCCAACTTCTTCGCGAACTTTATCTACGTCACGTCGGTTGATACCGGTATAACGTACACGACTTAATTTTGGCCGCGGCTGTAATTTAATAACCAGGTAAATAACATCACCTACTTCTTTTTCGATTTCAATAGAAACTGTTGAGAATAAACCTTCGTTCCATAGGTTTTTAATGGCCAGTGAAATTCGGTCGGAGGGAATAGCAATAATTTCTCCCTGGCGAAGTCCGGCGATGAGCTTAATAGCCTGGTGGTCGAAGTTATCGGCACCTTCTACACGAATTCCTCCGACAGTGTACTTTTTGGGTTTCTTGTAATCAACACCGGTATTACCAAAGGTAGTTGCAGTTGATCCTTTAATGGTGTCAGCGAGTTCTATTTGTCCGAATGACGAAAAAGCAAACGCAAGAAAACAAATTATGAGCGGGTTCTTCATAGTTACAGTTGTTCAGAGACCATTCCGAAACGGCGTTCTCTATTTTGGTAATCAATTACAGCTTTGTATAGATCATCTTCTCGAAAATCCGGCCAGAGTACAGGGGTAAAATGAAATTCAGAGTATGCGGCCTGCCACAAAAGGAAGTTACTCAAACGTTGTTCACCACTGGTGCGGATAAGTAATTCAGGATCCGGAATGTTTTTTGTGTTGAGATACGAAGAAATTAATTCATCGTTTATCTGATCAAAAGAAATTTTGTTGTTCTTCACATCAGTGCTGATTTCCTTAATTGCTTCAGCTATTTCCCAGCGTGAACTGTAGTTGAGGGCAATTACAAGGTTTATCGTTGTATTGTTTTTTGTTGATTCAATAGCGTTGACAAGTTCATTCCGGCAATCATCCGGTAAACCTGCCGCATCACCGATACTTAATAAACGTACATCCTGAGCATTCAATTCATCTACTTCGCCGGCAATTGTTCGTACTAAAAGATCCATTAATCCTTCCACTTCATCTTGTGGCCGGTTCCAGTTTTCTGTAGAGAAGGCGTACATTGTAAGGTACTTAACGCCGATGTTTTTGGCTGCAGTAAGTGCTGCACGTACAGAATCTACACCAAATGAATGCCCGATTAGCCGTTGCTGGCCTTGCTTTTTAGCCCAACGACCGTTTCCATCCATTATTATGGCTATATGCGACGGAACCCCTGTAGGTATGATTTGTTTGATTAAATCCATGTATGTAAAACGAAATTAATGAAAGAATCTTTTACAGCTCGGTAAATAAATTTTTTATAACAGTCATTAACAAAAAGAGGGATGTCAGCCGTGGCTGAAACCCCTCAATTCGTGTTTATTACTACGCATTATTCTGCTAATACGATCATTTTGTTGTTTTGAAATTCAAGAACGCCGCCTTTGATTGCCACGTTGATTACTTTTCCTCCGTTTACTGCGGAAACAGCTGCGTTTGTTTTTTCGGTTGCAACGAATGCGTTTTCCAAATCAACTTTCACATCACCTGCTTTCAATCCGGAAATAATCGGAGCGTGATTATTCAAAACTTGAAACGAACCATCTAAACCCGGAAGCTGAACTGCTGTTGCTTCGCCGGAGAATAGTACCGTTTCGGGAGTGATAATTTCTATATGCATCTCTTCAGATATTAAGATTTAAGACTTTAGGACTTTAAGACCTCGGATTCCGAATAGTACTCAGAAGTCCTAAACAAAGTCTTAATATCTTGATGTCCTGATGTCTCGATGTCTATTATTAAGCTTCAGCCAACATTTTGTTACCTGCCTCAATCACATCTTCGATACCACCTTTGTGGTTGAATGCTGCTTCAGTATATTTATCCATTTCACCATCCAAAATCATGTTGAACGCTTTAATTGTATCGTT
>CBFGMW010000137.1:0-6593 GCA_965649925.1 uncultured Fluviicola sp. | reverse complement strand
GTTGTATCGAGCGTAGCGAATAATTTATCTTCAGCAAAAACGTCCGACTTGCTCAGCAAATTCATCAGCGTACTTTTTCCAACATTGGTGTAACCAACCAAAGCAACCCGAACCAACTGACCACGGTTACTGCGCTGAATAGCCATCTGTTTGTCAATTTCCTTCAGTTTCTCTTTCAGCAAGGCAATACGCATTTGAATAATGCGGCGGTCAGTTTCAATCTGTGATTCACCAGGACCACGGAATCCTATCCCCCCTTTTTGTCGTTCAAGGTGAGTCCACAAACGCTTCAAACGAGGCAGCATATATTGCATTTGAGCCAATTCTACTTGTGTTTTCGCATGCGAAGTTCGTGCCCTGCTGGCAAAAATATCGAGAATAAGAATGGTTCTGTCGAGCACTTTACATTCCAGTTCCTTCTCAATATTCCGAAGTTGTGCGGGTGTTAGATCATCATCAAAAACAACCATGTCAATCTGGTTTTCCTTAATGTATGCTCTTATTTCTTCCAATTTCCCTGTACCAACGAAGGTCCTGGGATTCGCAACCGTCAATTTTTGCACAAAACGTTTCACTGCTATCGCACCAGCGGTTTCAGCCAAAAACTCCAATTCGTCTAAATATTCTTGTGATTGTTCTTCCGTAACACCCTGAGGAATAATCCCAATCAAGACGCAGTTTTCTTCAACCGCATCTACTAAAATGTGTCCTTCTGTCATATACTTTTGAGACTGTCTATATTTTATTCGGAAAACTAAATGATCTCAAACAATTGTCAGAGCATTTTCTCCATCAAAAGCTAATTGCCTTTTCTTCTCAACCTTTTTACAAAGTCAACGATAGCTTCTCGTTCTTCCAGCGAAAGAATTTCTTCATAAGGCATCATACCTTTATCGTTTCCTTCGTTAATCATTTTCATTATTTCAGCGTCACTCAAAACGCTTTTCGATAGATCTGCAGCTTGAGAAGCCCCAAGCTTACCATCAACACCATGGCAAGACGAACAATTTACAACGTAAGAGGTTCTTCCATCAACTTTCTGGTTCATTGGACTTTGATCTCCGGTCATTGGACCAGTATTGTTATCAGAACCACAGGAAGAAATGAACCCTGCAACGCAGATAAAACCTAAAAATCTTAGAACCATCCTGCTCCTAAATTTCTAAGTCCGGGCCATGGAATAGCTGCCAAAATCAAAACGAGGGTTATGGTGTACCAAATGGCAATTGTTTTGTGCTTATCGGCAGGAAGTTGTTTTTTCTCCGCTTTTTTTCTTCCGATTGTAATCAGGATCATTGCAATCACCATTAAAGTCAGATGCTCCATTACAAAAAATCTGCTCACTTTATCTTTCATCCAGCCTTCGTGGAAAATATTTTTCTCCCCAAAAAACAAAACGATTAAACCAAGAGTTATCTGTAAATGCACAGAGATCATGGCGAACAAATTGATCATTTTATCTGATTTCAGATATGTTCCTTTCCCCTTTCCTGAAAACGCTTTTACAATAGCGATTAACAATAAGATCAGAACGATCCATCTCATTCCTGAGTGCGTGTGTACCAGAATATTTCCCATTAGTAACTGTTTGGACCAAAATTACCGAAAAAATAGGCTGGTTCGTCTTATTTTAAATGAAAAATAGCGGTATTATGATTAATTTTCCGGCTCTCAAAACTATCCGTTAGATGAAACTCTGCTTTATTTCCCTGTTTCTTTTATTGACAAGTCAATTATTCGCCCAATTACCTGTTCCCGTGAACGGTGTGGCACAATCTGCCGACAATTCCTTCGTACTTACAAACGTCAAAATTTTCGTTTCTCCTGAAAAAACTATCGAGAACGGAACTATTGTTGTCCGTCACGGAAAAATTGAAGCAATCGGAGCATCGGTTTCCATTCCGGATGACCTGATGGAAATTGACGGACAAAAGCACGTTGTAGTTCCATCATTTATAGAACTCAATTCAACTATCGGACTTCCGGAATACCAGGAGAAAAAACTATCAGAAGACGAACAAAATACGGGTCAGCAGTCGAGTCCTTTTTACTGGAACAACAGCATTCATCCGGAATATTCTCCAATAGAAAAATACACCTTAAACCAAACAGCGTTAACGGATTTACACAAAATGGGATTCGGTTTGGCAGTAACGCATATAAGCGACGGAATTGCTCAGGGTTATGGCTCATTGGTTTCTTTGGGTAGCGGACCGGTAAATGAACAGTTACTGAAAAGCGAAGTTGCAGGTTTCTATTCTTTCAGAAAAGGAAGAAACAGTCAAAGTTATCCGAGTTCACAAATGGGATGTATTGCTTTGCTCCGACAATCGCTTTATGATTCTGAGTGGTACGAGAAATATGGAACCGAGCCAAATCTTTCACTCGAAGCATTGAACAAACAAAAGAAACTTCCCTGTTTCTTTTCCACCTCAGATCCATATGAGCTGCTGAGAGCAACAACAATCGACAGAGAGTTTAAGCGTTCTTTCGTTCTGATTGGGTCTGGTCATGAATACGAACTTGGGAAGGTCTTTGATACTTTAAAGCACACACTGGTTATTCCGATTGATTTTCCGGAAGCTTACGACCTGAAAGATCCGTATGTTGCACGTCAAATTCCGCTTGGTGATCTGAAGCATTGGGAACTGGCTTCTTCGAATCTCAAATTTTTAACAGATCAAAAGACTTCATTCTGTATTACGTCCTCAGGTTTAAAATCGAGCGACGCATTCTGGACAAATCTACACCTGGCTTTTGCACAAGGATTCACTCCGAAAGATGCTCTGAATTCATTAACCATGATTCCGGCAAAAACACTTGGAATTGATTCTGAATACGGTAGTTTGGATGCCGGAAAATGGGCTTACTTTACGATTTTCGAGCAAGATCCGTTTTTATACAAATCACAGGTGCTGGAGATTGTTACGAAAGGAAACCGCCAGGTAAAAGCATATTCTTCAGAAGCAGATATCCGCGGAAATTACAGTTTGACAATTGACGGAATAAAATATATTCTTGAAATAAAGGGTACCGTTGCAAAACCGGAAGCTAAGATTAAATTCCCGCGATCAATCCGCGATTCAATTTCCGGCAAACAAGTTATTGATACGCTTTCAAGCGATGCTTTCCTGTCCTATTCTGAAAATGATTTGGTACTTCAATTTATCCTGAAAGATAAAACGCCAATGCATTTCAGCTTAAAAGGGATCATGAACACACGCTTATTCGTGGTTGAAGGAGACGGAACCGGCCCAACAGGATCGTGGATCAAATGGGTTGGTTTCCGAATAGATAAATTCACTGATAAAACACAGCAAACTGCCTGGAGTTTAGATACCGCATTTAAGGGAAGCGTCAGTTATCCGAACATGGCTTTTGGTTTCGATTCAATTCCACAGAAACAATACATTGTTTTTGAAAATGCCACTGTTTGGACAAACGAAGCGGAAGGAAATATCGACAATGCAACTGTCATTGTTGAAAACGGAAAAATAAAAGCCATTCACCGAGGAGCAACAACCTTTACGCTTCCGGCCGGGGCAAAAGTCATTGACGCCAAAGGAAAATACTTAACCTCCGGGATTATTGATGAGCACTCACACATTTCATTGAGCAAAGGAGTAAACGAAGGCGGACAGGCCATTTCCTGCGAGGTGAGAATCGGAGATGTAATTACTGCGGATGACATCAATGTATACCGACAGTTAAGCGGCGGCGTTACAGCCGCACAATTGCTTCATGGTTCCGCAAATCCTGTTGGCGGACAAAGCGCATTGGTAAAATTGAAATGGGGACATTTACCGCAGGACTATCTCATTCCAAATGCTCCGAAATTCGTGAAGTTTGCTTTGGGAGAAAACGTAAAACAATCTAATTGGGGCGATAATACAACTTATCGTTTCCCTCAAACCAGAATGGGTGTTGAGCAAGTGTATATCGATGGATTCTCAAGAGCACTGGCATATCATGACGCAATGACGAACTATTCTGCCATGAGCGAAAAACAACGTGAAAAAACCGGCGCTCTTCCTCCCGCACGCGATCTCGAATTGGATGCGTTATACGAAATTGTTACCGGCGAACGAAGAATTACCTGCCACAGCTACATACAATCAGAAATCAACATGTTAATGCACGTTGCAGATTCTTTCGGGTTCAATGTAAACACGTTTACCCATATCCTGGAAGGATATAAAGTAGCCGACAAAATGAAAACTCATGGCGCCGGGGCATCTACTTTTGCAGATTGGTGGGCCTACAAATACGAAGTAAAAGACGCCATTCCCTACAACGCCTCTTTAATGAATGAAATGGGAATGGTGGTTGCCATTAATTCGGATGATGCGGAAATGGGCCGCAGATTAAACCAGGAAGCCGGAAAAATCATTAAATATGGCGGAGTTTCTGAAATAGAAGCATGGAAAATGGTAACCTTGAATCCTGCCAAACTCTTACACCTCGACGACAGAATGGGAAGCGTGAAAGTTGGAAAAGATGCTGATTTGGTTCTTTGGACTGATAATCCGTTAAGTATTCAGGCAAAAGTTCTTTACACAGTTGTTGACGGAGAAATTCTATACGACAGTGAATTAAGCGCGAAAGAACAAGCAGAAATGAATCTTGAAAAAACTCGCCTGATCACTAAAATGCAGGATGTCGGAAAAGGAGGAGCACCTACAAAATCATTTATGAAAAAACGTCGTGGTGAATACCATTGCGACACCATTGGCGAAGAGACATCAACAGAAGAAAATACACACTAAGAATTATGAAAGCGACATTATTTATTCAACTGTCATTTGGCTTTGTTCTTCTGTTTGACAAAGCATTCGGACAAATAGATCCACCGAAACGCATTCTGATTGAGAATCCAACAGTTCACATCGGAGATGGAAGCATTTTCGAGAAAGGATTGGTAGGAATTGAGGGCGGTAAAATCATCCTGGTGAAAAACGCTTTGGCCTATACTTACGACAAATCGGACTGGGATACAATTATTGATTTAAACGGACAGCACTTGTACGCCGGATTTGTTGCTCCGAACTCTACACTCGGATTAACAGAGATAGATGCCGTAAGAGCAACACGCGATTTTAACGAAACCGGACAATTCAACAGCAACGTACGTACACAAATTGCTTACAACTGTGAATCACAGGTAATAGAAACCGTTCGAATTAACGGAGTACTAATATCACAGGCAACTCCACGCGGCGGTATTATTTCAGGAACATCTGCTGTTATGACCAATGCTTGCTGGAACTGGGAAGACGGAACAATTGCCGCAAACGACGGAATTCATCTGAACTGGCCTGAAAGTTTACAGGGAGGAGGCTGGTGGGCAGAACCACAACCAAAAACACGCAATGAAAAATATACCGATCAAAAACGCGAAATCTATGACTATTTCGAGCTAGCAAAAGCATACACAAAAGCTGAAGTCCAAACGGATTTGCGTTATGCAGCTCTGAAAGACTGTTTCCTTGGGGAAAAACGCGTTTATATTCATGCAAACGAATTACAGCAGCTTCATGATGCGTTGGATTTCATTGAACATTTCGGCTTGAAACATGCAGTTATTGTGGGTGGTTACGATACTTATATGATGACCGACAAATTAAAAATCCGCAACATTCCGGTTATGCTTCCGCGTTTACATGCTCTTCCTGAAAACGAAGACAACCCAACAGATTTGGTTTATCGCCTGCCGGCAATGCTGCAGGAAGCCGGAATTCTTTTCTGCCTCCAAAACGAAGGCGATATGGAAGCAATGAATGCGCGAAACATTCCATTTCTGGCAGGAACTGCCATGGCTTATGGTTTAACAGAAGAGCAAGCCATTCAAAGTGTAACAATCAATGCCTGCAAGATTTTAGGAATCGATAAAGATTATGGAACAATTCAAAATGGCAAAAAAGCTACCCTATTTGTTTCGCAAGGGTCTGCGTTGGATATGAAATCAAACAACGTAACCTTGATTCTGGTTGACGGTGAGTTTGTTCCCGTCACCTCATTTCAAAACGAGTTGTACGAGAAGTACCAGGACAAATACGGATTTTAACGAAATCAAACTATTCCGTAAAGCACTTGTAAAGCCAACAAATATGTTGTAAGTTTATAGCACATTTGTTGCGATTATGAAGAATGGCGTAAAAAAAACCAAACCGTTTGACACCAAACAAAGTATAAAACGAGCCTCCGAACAAAGTTCCACCGGTAAAACATGGACATTAACCTCGGACGGAAAAATATACGTTTGGGCAAACAAAATGGAACGTGTAGGAATTATCCGCCAGGGCATTCCATATGATTCTCTTGAAATCATCGGTAAAAGATTGAACAGACCAGTAAAAGCCATGTTAACATTGGTCGGGATGCCTCAAACTACTTATAACAAGAAAAAAAGTGAGCATTCTTTACTTGACAGCCGTGATAGCGAATTAATCCTGTTAATTACAGAATTAATTGACTACGGAATAGAAGTTTTTAATGATGAAAACGAGAAATTTCAACGCTGGCTGAAAAAACCCAATCTTTCCCTTGGTGGAAACACACCGGATAGCTTACTGGATACAATAACGGGTATTGAT
>CBFGMW010000136.1:0-6606 GCA_965649925.1 uncultured Fluviicola sp. | reverse complement strand
GATTCGTAAAAAACAATTTCAGACGTTTGTTGGCTTACCCAAAAATTAAAGTCAGAATGAACCTGGGGGTGAACAACCTTGTTCACCTGGATTCGCTTTTTATCATCGTTAAAGATGAGATTTGCCAAAAAGGCCCTGTCAAGTTCATTTTCACGATATACTTCCGAACCAAAAAGCGCAATCAATTCCTGACGAATAATCGGGTTTTCGTTCATTAATCTTCTGGCAGCAAGATCGGAGTAATAAACAGGATAGCCACGTTTCTCGATCAGTTTGCAGACGTAGGTTTTACCGGAACCTATTCCGCCCGAAACACCTATTTTCTTTGGATGAGACATAACAAAAAACCCTGACGTTTCTGCCAGGGTCTGTTTTAAATTTCTTCTACTTCAATTATGTTGAACGGCAGACCGATTATTGCCTGATAATCCTGCCCGGCTTCTTCCATATCTTCATCGTCCTCTTCGAAGAACCAGTTAACGGTAACGGCTGTTTTAGATCCGGAAATAGATTCCAGTTTCTTGAATAAGTCCAGGATACACTTTGAAGAGGATGTATTGAAATATTCCAATTTCACATCAACAGCAGTTTCAGCTTGTGGTTGTTTTCCGTATGCATCAATCCATTCGTTCAAAGGTTTGTAGAACTCAACTGAATTTTCGGGAATAGAACGACCTTTCAATTCCAATTTTCCTGCAGCAGCATCGAAATGAATCGATGGGGTTTTAGCTGAACCTTCTAAATGTAAATTTTCCATGTGCTTTAATCAATTTTTATCGTCAGACAGAAGAACTTGTTATGTTCATTTATCGGCAAAAATAAATATTCTAATTTATTTCCCGATTTTCTTGCAATATCAATCATTCCTAAACCGGCAGTTCCTTTTTCAGACATTAATCCGTTACTAAGAACGTCCTGATAGTATTTTTTCAACTCATCTTTATCCATCCCATTGATCAGAACCAATTTAGACTCCAAATCATTGGCACTTTCAATATCAACGTAGTTACCTGTTTGTATGACAAAGTTATCATCTTTCTTGGAAATCATGAACAGGGCAGATTTTGCTTCTATCTGTTCGATGTTTCTCTGAGAATCATCGCCTGAATCGATGTGATGATATAAGTTTTGAAGACATTCCACGAGGACATTGAAAACCTTCTTTTTAGTTTTCGGTGATTCTTCCATGTAATCCATTTTGGATTCCATAATTGAAAGCACAGAAGTAAGTAATTCAGAAGTAACTACACCTTTAAAAGAGAGTAAAATATTCTCTCGCTCCATAGTTTGGTATAGTTCAAAAATGTCGTTTTTTATCATTCGATTAGCGGAATGTGTAGCAAATATAATAATCCAAATCAACTAGTTACGTGAATGAAAGAAAAAAATGAGCAGTTGGTAGGAAATTGAATGGAATTGCCAGCTTTCACTGATTTGTTACCTGATTTTATAACGTAGACTGCAGAAATATTACGGATAGAATGCCCGGGAAATACTTCCCGATTGCATTTGTATTCTTATATTTGCAACAATGATGCAATTAAACGGAAAGAAAGAGTGGTTTGCAACCTGGTTCAATTCGCGCTATTATCATATTCTCTATAAAAGCAGAGATGATATGGAAGCCCGAAAGTTCATTGAATCATTATGCAGCCGGATGAAAATTCCAGCTGACAGCAAATTGCTTGACTTAGCTTGTGGTGCCGGAAGACATTCGCGCGTTTTACACGATCTGGGTTATAACGTAAGCGGTTGTGACCTTTCCGAAAACAGTATCAAAGAAGCACAGGAAAATTCGCCGAAAGACATGAACTTTTTTGTTCACGATATGCGGAATGCACTTCCCGGAAAATACGACGTTATCTTTAATCTGTTTACCAGTTTCGGCTATTTTGAAGATGTTTGCGAAAATCTGAAAGTACTTAAAAGTGCGCACAATGCTTTGAATTCGGAAGGACGATTGGTTATTGACTTCATGAATTCGACCAAGATTGTTCGTGACATGAAACCACTCTACGAATTGGAGATAGAAGGAATTCAGTTTCATATCAAAAAGGAAGTCGTAGACGGAAAAATTGTGAAATCGATTTCGTTTGAAGACGAGGGGAAATCGCATTTCTACGAGGAAAAAGTACAGGCACTAACTTATAATGATTTCAGCACTCTGATAGATGAAGCAGGCTTTGATCTCACCACCTGTTTCGGATCGTATTCGTTAGAACCCTTCGACGAAAGCAGCTCTGATCGCCTTATTCTTATTTGTACCAAACGACCATGATGATTTTTGTGAACGCCTTGTTTTTATTACTCGCGGTAGTTTGCGGCGGTTTATTGGTTCAGGTTCTGGAGAAGCGGAATCAGAAGAAGATCATTAAACTTTCGCTTGCTTTCAGTGGTGGATTCTTACTGGCTATAGCTTTCACCCATTTCTTACCCGAACTATACAGGGAAAACGAATTACAAACCGGAATCTGGATTTTGGTTGGTTTCCTTGTTCAATTGTTCCTGGAATATTTTTCGGGAGGTATTGAGCACGGTCATATTCATGTTCAGGAAAACAAGCAAATTCCATACATGATGCTTTTATCATTAAGCATACACTCATTTATTGAAGGGATTCCGTTAGCGGGAGTTGAAAATTCGGGACATCATCACGATCACATTATCGGTGATCATCATCAATCCTTATTAATCGGAATTATTCTGCACCAGCTTCCCGTAGCAATTGCGTTAATGACTCTCCTGCGAAAATCAAAAATAGCTCTGGGGAAATCGTGGCTTTTATTGATGGTTTTCGGAATTATGACGCCACTTGGAATGTTCTCAGGATTATTCATTGATCAGGCTGAATCAAGTGAATACATGGATATTCTGCTTTCTATTGTTGTCGGAATGTTCCTGCATATTTCAACAACAATCATCTTCGAAACGAATGAAAATCACCGGTTCAATTTATCGAAACTAGTTGCTATTTTATTGGGAGTTGGGTTGAGTTTTGGGTTGATGTGACATTCGACTCCGCTACGCTTATGCTGAAGCTTTAGCGCAAGAATTCAGTCACCCAACCAATTCGTGTTTCTTTTTACAGACTCCGCGGAAAAATCAAAGTCTCGTTCTGATCAAATCTTCTACGCAATCAATGAATCGCGGGTGATCGTTTGAACTTGGTACCAACTGTACTTTTTCTCCGCCATTGGCTTCAAAGATCTCCTGGTACTCATCACCAATTTCAATAAGCGTTTCCAGGCAATCTGCAACGAAAGCCGGTGAAAAGGCCAAAACTCTCTTGTGTCCAGCTTTTCCCCATTCTGCTATTACTTTATCAGAAAAAGGTTCAAGCCATTTTTCGTTTAAGCGCGATTGAAAACTCACCGTGTATTTTTCTTTCGGAATTCCCAGTTTAGCAGCAATCAAACGTGTAGTTTCATAGCTTACTGCTTTGTAACAGAATTTGTTTGTATCGTCCAAGCCATCTTCACAATGGTGATCGGCACATAAACCTTCGTCGTAAACTTTATCAACTTGTCGTTCCGGCAAGCCGTGATATGAGAACATCACTTTATCGTAAGAATCCAGGTCAAATTCCTTCGCACGTTCAACAATCGAATCAATATAACCATCGTGATCATAAAACTGAGAAACCAGTTTCACTTCCGGAATTACCCACCATTTTTTGATGATATCCATTGCTTTATCAATTGCAGAGCCTGTTGAAGCACTCGCATATTGAGGAAACAAGGGAAGAATAATTATTTGGTCATAATTCGCTTTACGCATTCTCTCTAACACAGAATCCATCGATGGATTTTGATAACGCATAGCCATTTCAACGGTGACATTGTCGGAATTAAATCGTTCCTGAACCAACCGTTTTACCGATTCGGTATGCGTTAATAATGGCGATTTACCATTCCCCAAATCCCACAGTTCTTTGTATATTTTTGCAGATTTCGGAGTTCTGAACGGAACAATAATTCCGCGCACCAATAATAACCGCGAGAAGAAAGGGATATCAATTACGCGTCGATCCATCAGGAATTCCTTTAGATATTTGCGCACATCACTTACGTTCGGACTATCCGGCGTACCAAGTTGGATGAGTAAAACTCCTGTTTTCTTTGCAGTCATTAGATTGTATTTCTTTGAAAATCCTTCAGAATCGGAAAGACGAAAAAAAAGGCTTCAACAATATGCGGAGAAGCCTTCTATATAAAATTAGATATGCAATGCTCTATTGTCAGTAGCAGCTAATGCCGCTTCCTTAATGGCTTCCGAGAATGTTGGGTGACCATGGCATATTCTGGAAATATCTTCAGCCGAAGCACGGTATTCCATTGCAGTTACAGCTTCCATGATCATATCGGCAGCACGTGCAGCGATCATGTGAACTCCAAGAACCTCATCCGTTTTAGCATCAGCAAGAATCTTAACAAAACCGGCCAAATCCATAGAAGCTCTTGCTCTACCCAAAGCTTTCATTGGAAAAGAACCTGATTTGTATTCTACTCCAGCAGCTTTCAATTCTTCTTCTGTTTTTCCAACCGAAGCAATTTCCGGCCATGTGTATACTACTCCGGGAATCAGGTTATAATTGATATGCGGTTTTTGTCCTGCCAATTGTTCTGCAACAGCTACACCTTCTTCTTCCGCTTTATGCGCCAGCATTGCTCCACGAACAACATCACCGATTGCGTAAATATTCGAAACAGATGTTTGCAAATGATCGTTTACATCAATTTGTCCGCGATTATTAGCAGTTAAACCTGCTTTTTCCAATGCCAAACCTTCTGTATACGCTTTACGACCAACTGCAACCAAACAGTAATCGGCTTCCAGGATAACTTCTTCGTTCTTTTTGTTCAAAGCTGTCAATTTCACAGATTTTCCTGTGTTTTCTACTTTTTGAACTTTATGTTCCAAATGGAATTTGAAACCTTCTTTCTTTAAGATTTTCGTTAATTCTTTCCCTAATGACAAATCCATTGTAGGAAGAATATTCGGAGCAAATTCAACAACTTCAACCTCAGAACCTAAACGGGCATATACTGATCCTAGTTCAAGACCAATAACTCCACCGCCGATAACAATCATTTTCTTTGGAATTTCTTTTAGTTTCAAAGCTTCGGTAGAAGTTATGATTCTTTTCTTATCAGGTTCCATTCCCGGGAAGAAATTAGGTTTAGAACCTGTTGCGATAATGGTGTTTTTCGCAGAAATGTTTGTAGAATTTCCGTCACCGTCTTTAATAGCAATGGTATTTTTATCTACAAATGAGCCAACGCCCTGGTAAACAGTAACCTTGTTTTTGTCCATCAAAAACTTAATTCCGTTACAAGTTTGTGTGATTACATCTTCTTTACGGGCAATCATTTGAGCCAAATCAGCTTCAACTTTACCCGTTTTAATTCCGTGAGCCTCGAAGTTGTGCTTCGCATTGAAAAAGTGCTCAGAAGAATCTAACAATGCTTTTGAAGGAATACATCCAACATTTAAACATGTTCCTCCGAGAGTCGGGTATTTTTCAATAAGTGCAGTTTTCAAACCTAACTGTGCACAGCGAATAGCAGCAACATACCCACCCGGGCCAGAACCAATAATCGCAACGTCGAACGTACTCATAATTTGTTTTTCAGAATTCGGGCTAAAGGTAGCTATTAATTGAAAAACGCAAGGGGATTAAACGCAATAAAAACAGATTAAAATTGCATTTCTACGTGTGCTTAATACAGTCCGATAATTTTCCCACAGACGGGCGCAGAAGAGCGCTAAAGTTTGATCCAAATTTGTTTTATTGACCGCTGAGGAATATTGAAATCTGTCAAGACAGATTTATCTCTTGTGCGTTCGCATAATCCTATTAATTCCTCCGTGCCCGTCGGCGCTCGTCTGTGGGATAAAACACTAGTACTTCTGGATCGTAGATTCCACGACGGCTTTTTTGAAATGGCAGCGCACGCGGTAATTCCCAACAGGGAAAGCAGACATATCGAAGCGGTGTTCTTCTGAATTTACGTCAGCCACGTACATTACTAGTTTGCCGTTAAAATCAAATACTTCAATTTCTGTCATAACGGTATTTGCCTTTAACTGAATATTTCCGGCTGTAGGATTCGGGAAAACAACCAGTTCGGTTATACGTTCATTATAATGATTTAAAAATTGAACCGTATCAATTTCACGCAGTGGTTTATTCAATGTCAAATCTTCAATAGATACGAATTGAGTAAACGGCAGTAAAGTACTTGCTATTATGGAATCAGAAGGGTTATTCGTGATCGAATCCATCAACTGATCAACCAGATCTTCACGATTTGTAGCGATAAAATCTTCATCTGTTCCGTCAACAACCGGTTTCGGATCGCAATCTACTTTTTCAGAATACCTGATGATTGTTCGTTCCAGAACATCCTTGAATAATTCTACTTCATAATTATCAGTAAACGGGATTGTGTGTTTTCCTCCAACACCGCTGTCATCTGTTAAGAAGATCAAAGTTCCGTTGGTACTCATTGCTCCTGTGCGCATCAAATATTCCAATGAGCGATCGGTTGGATATCCGGAATCACGGTAAGGTCTAAGCTTGATCTAATCGTCAGCGAGTTTCTG
>CBFGMW010000135.1:0-6655 GCA_965649925.1 uncultured Fluviicola sp. | reverse complement strand
CACCATTTTTGTTCCGCGGTCGACCAGTTTTTCATTCGATAACTGCATATCAACCATTTTGTTGCCCTTTACTTTCCCCAAACGGATCATAGTTGCTGTTGTAAGCATATTCAAAACGAGTTTTTGCGCAGTTCCGCTTTTCATCCGTGTTGAACCGGTTACGTATTCCGGACCAACCACAGGAGTTATGGCAACATCGGCCAATTTGCTCAAAGGTGAATCAGGATTACACGAAATTCCACCGGTTAATATTCCGTTTGCCTTTGCAGTTTCCAAAGCTCCCAAAACATAAGGTGTTGTTCCCGATGCAGCAATTCCAACTACTACATCATTTTCAGTCAAATGATACGGAGCAAGATCTTTCCAGCCTTGTTCTCTATCGTCTTCAGCAAATTCTACAGCTTTCCGAATGGCAGAATCTCCGCCGGCTATCAATCCAACAACCAGTCCGTGAGGCACGCCAAATGTAGGCGGACATTCACTTGCGTCAACAATTCCTAATCGACCGCTGGTTCCCGCGCCAAGATAAAACAACCTGCCGCCGTTTTTCATACGTTCAACAATTCCGTCTATCAACTGTTCAATCTGCGGAATAGTTTTCTCTACAGCAATTGCTACAGTTTGATCTTCCTGGTTAATACCCACCAGCAATTCGCGGGTAGATTTCTTCTCCAGATCCTGATGATTGCTTGACGATTCTGTTATTCTGTTCATTTGTGTATTGTTCAGCGCTTCAAATTTCCTTTTCAGTGTGCAATAAAACATTGAACTATGTTCCTATGCGTTCTATGCGCCTTCGCTGTAGCTTTAGCGCAAGCGTTGTGACTATGTGTTAAAGTTCAATCTTCTAAACCAAAAATGCTTCCAAAGCTCCGTTCGACGGCATCACTTCAACACGCTCTTTTAAAGTTGTTGTCAAGGTCATTCCAACGAAATCGCACTTAATCGGGTATCTTCTGTGCATTCGGTCTACAAGTGCCAGTGTTTTAACACTTCTTACAGGCTGCTCCAGAACTTTCATAACTGCGTACTGCATGGTTGTTCCGGAGTTAATAACATCATCAACCAAAATAACAGTTTGATTATTAAATGATTTTAGATCAATAGAACAAATTATCGGATGATTCAAAGGTTCGTCTTTATGAAGTTCAATCTTAAAATAAGTGACTTTTTGTTCGCTGTTTGAATTGACAATTTCTGCTACTTGCTTAGCGAAAACCTCTCCGTTTCCAACAATACCTCCAATAAATAATTCGTCAATGCCGTAGGTGTTTTCAAGAACTTCATGAGCCAGGCGCATGATTTTTTGCTGAATTTGCTGTTGATCTAAAACGAGTTGCATGCCTTTCAATTTTGAATTCAAAGATAGTTTATAATCTGTAGTTTGAATTCAATTATTGGACAGATTTGAAAAACGATTGAACATCAGTTGTCCACTGCTTTTTATAATCGTTCAAATAGTTTTCATGGCCGGAATCAGAATAAATAACCAGTTTTTTCTTTCCGTCCAGGTTTCTGAAAATCTCGTTAATTTCGCTTCTGTTTACTCTTTTGTCCTTAGCACCATATAGAAGAAGAACCGGGCATTTAATTGATTTGGCGTAGGTGTTAGGATTGTGGCTAAAGGCCCAGAATCCGTTTTCAATACCGCCCCAGAAAACAAGTAAACCTGCCATTGGAAACGTAGGAGCATTCATTGATCTAAACCTGGAACAAACCGTTTGATACATGGTTCCGAACGGACATTCCAAAATAATTCCTTTTGGCTTTAGGTTCGAATCGTGGATAGATTTCATAATGGCAACGGCGCCCATAGATGTTCCGAATAAATAAATGTTGTCCTCACCTTTCTTTTTCAAATACTGAAAACAGGTCTTAACCTGCAGTGCTTCAAAGTATCCGATGGTAGTTTGATTTCCTTCTGATCCGCCTGATCCCATAAAATCAACCAGCAAAATGTTGTAACCCAGTCTCACAAAAATCGCAGCTTTGTCCAGCATAGAAGATTTGTCACCACCATAACCATGAAAAAGAACCACTGTTCCCAGCGCATTTTTTATCTTGATCTCCCAGCATTCAATCTTCTTGTTGCTTTTTAACAGAACAACTGTATAATCACTTAACGGTGTTTCATAGTTCTTTGGTCGTGGATTACTTACTCCTAAAAAAAGGGTGCTTAATTTTTGCCCGGTACTTAATTTTTCAGGATTTGTCCGCCTTGATTCAGGTTCTTCAGAAAAATGGGTGAATTTGTAAGCATGAAACATGGCCATGATATTCATTATTAGAAAGACAAGCAGTACTGTCCATAACGATCTTCTGAGCCATTTTGATTTGATTTTTAACGATGGTTTTATTCTTTTCACTCTTTCAATTGAGGGGCAAAAATAATACTTCCCTTCCGGAACCAAAACGAGTTATGATTTTTTGTCAAAGCCAATAAAACTAATTCTCCTTTTCCGTCCCGCAGATAGCCAGATGTTTTAGCCCTACCGGACACTCATTGCAATTCCATTGTATGACAGAATGCATTTAAAAGAATCGGCCAGCGAGCTATGACTTTTTATGTTAGTTTCTTCATGGCAGCTCGTCCGTCATGTGCTGAGCTTGTCGAAGTATAGGCGAGCAAAAATTCGCGCATTCGTGGCAAAACAGAAAGTTGGACGAGCAAGGCGAGAAGCGGAGAATCCCCAAATGTTAATAAAAACACTAAAAAACAAAATCGGTTTTGCAATGGTCTGCTTTCAATTACCTAAATTTGCGCTCAATTTGTCGTGAACCATTTGTTCAGCAAAAATGGTGATCTTCAAACCTGCCTGTCAGGGTGACAGGGACATTTTGAATTCTTAAAAAAAAGCTGAAATGCCAAAAAACACATCGATTAAATCTGTTCTTATCATTGGATCTGGACCAATTGTTATTGGTCAGGCCTGCGAGTTTGATTACGCTGGTTCTCAAGCCGCTCGTTCACTTCGCGATGAAGGAATTGAGGTAACGCTCATCAACTCCAATCCTGCTACTATCATGACGGACAAAGTGGTTGCTGACAATGTGTATTTGCTGCCTCTTGAACCTGAGAGTATTCTGGAGATTCTGAAGAATCACAAAATACAGGCTGTTTTGCCAACTATGGGTGGACAAACAGCTTTGAATCTCGCAATCAAATGCGATGAAATGGGGATTTGGGAAGAGCATGGAGTGGAAATCATTGGAGTGGATATCGCTGCTATTGAGATTACTGAGAACCGTGAGGCCTTCAGAGAATTAATGGAGGAGATTGGAGTTGGAATGGCTCCGCAGGCAACTGCAAAATCTTTCCTTGAAGGAAAAGAAATTGCCCAGGATTTTGGTTTCCCGTTATGTATTCGTCCTTCATACACACTTGGTGGTTCAGGAGCTTCAATTGTTCATGACCCGAAAGAATTCGACGGTTTATTGGAACGAGGATTGCAATTGTCGCCAATTCACGAAGTAATGATCGACAAAGCTTTAATTGGCTGGAAAGAATACGAATTGGAGTTGCTGCGTGATGCAAATGATAATGTGGTTATTATTTGTTCTATAGAAAATTTTGATCCGATCGGAATTCACACAGGCGATTCAATTACGGTTGCTCCTGCAATGACTTTATCTGATACAACTTTCCAGAAAATGCGCGATATGGCCATCAAGATGATGCGTTCAATCGGAAATTTTGCCGGAGGATGTAACGTTCAGTTCGCTGTTTCACCGGATGAACAAGAAGACATTATTGCCATTGAAATTAATCCGCGTGTTTCCCGTTCATCAGCACTTGCATCAAAAGCAACCGGTTATCCAATCGCTAAAATTGCTTCGAAACTGGCTATTGGCTACCACTTAGACGAATTATCGAACCAAATTACGAAAACAACTTCGGCATTGTTCGAGCCAACTCTCGACTATGTCATTGTTAAAATACCCCGTTGGAACTTCAATAAATTCCCTGGAACTGATCGTCGTCTAGGACTTCAAATGAAATCTGTAGGCGAGGTAATGGGAATTGGACGCTCTTTCCAGGAAGCGCTTCAAAAAGCATGTCAATCGTTGGAAATAAACCGCAACGGTTTGGGTGCCGACGGAAAAGAATTGACTGATCAAAGTGCTATTCTTCATAGCCTGGAGAATCCGAGCTGGAATCGTTTATTCCATGTTTACGACGCAATCAAATTAGGAATTCCGTTTAAAACAATCTTTGAGAAAACACGTATCGACCATTGGTTCTTGCGTCAGATTGAGGATTTGATTAAACTGGAGCGGCATATTGAAAAATTCCACATCGGAAATATTTCGAGCGAATTGATGATGGAAGCCAAACAGAAAGGGTATGCCGACCGTCAGATTGCTCATTTATTACGTTGTCTGGAATCTGAAGTTTATACGAAACGTGCAGAACTAGGAGTGAAACGTGTGTGGAAACAAGTAGATACTTGTGCTGCTGAATTCGACGCGCAAACGCCATATTTCTATTCAACGTTTGAGCATGAGAACGAAAGTGTTAGAACAGATAAGAAAAAAGTAGTTGTTCTTGGTTCCGGTCCAAACAGAATCGGTCAGGGAATTGAATTCGATTATTCTTGCGTTCACGGGGTTCTGGCTGCAAAAGAATGTGGTTACGAAACAATCATGATCAATTGTAATCCGGAAACAGTTTCAACCGATTTTGATACAGCAGATAAATTGTATTTCGAACCGGTTTTCTGGGAACATATCTACGATATCATTCAGCATGAAAAACCTGAAGGAGTTATTGTTCAGCTTGGCGGACAAACTGCGCTTAAGCTGGCAGAAAAATTAGAACGATTCGGAATTAAAATCCTCGGAACAAGCTTCGAAGCATTGGATTTAGCGGAAGACAGAGGTCGTTTTTCTAAGGTTCTGGAAGCACATAACATTCCATTCCCGAAATACGGGGTTGTGGAAAGTGCCGAACAGGCTATTGAACTTTCAGAAGATTTAGGTTTCCCGCTTTTGGTTCGTCCTTCTTATGTTTTGGGTGGACAAAAAATGAAAATCGTCATTAATAAAGAAGAATTAGAGCACCACGTTGTTGATATTATCAATGAAATGGGAAGTAATCAAATCTTGCTGGATCATTTCATTGGGGGAGCAATTGAAGCTGAGGCCGATGCTATTTGTGATGGTGAAGACGTTTATATTATCGGAGTAATGCAGCATATTGAGCCTGCCGGAATTCACTCCGGAGATTCTTACGCAGTTCTTCCTCCATACAACCTGGGAGATTTTGTGATGCAGCAGATCGAAGATATTACCCGAAAGATAGCTGTGGAATTACGGACGGTTGGATTGATCAATATTCAGTTCGCCATCAAAGATGACAAGGTATATGTAATTGAAGCAAATCCGCGCGCGTCCCGTACAGTTCCGTTCATTGCAAAGGCTTATGACGAACCGTATGTGAACTATGCAACGAAAGTAATGCTTGGCGAAAAGAAAGTAAAAGATTTTAATTTCAATCCGCGAAGAGAAGGATATGCGATCAAAATTCCGGTATTCTCCTACGAGAAATTTCCGGATGTAAAGAAAGAGCTCGGACCTGAAATGAAATCTACCGGTGAAGCAATTCGTTTCATTAAGAATTTGAAAGATCCGTTCTTTACAAAAATCTATTCTGAACGTAATATGCACCTTTCAAAATAATCTTCGCTGTGGACCCGGTTTTTCCTCAAGTTTCAGAAGCCAGTATTGGCGGATTGTTCAAGACAGTCCTCATCATTATTGGTGTTTTTGTACTGATTCGTTTTCTCGGAAAAGTGATGATTGCGAAACGGAACGTGGACGAAGAACGGGAGTTATTGAGAAGAGAACGCGAGTTTACGAAAGAACGTCATGAGAAAATGAAGAACTTCGGGAAAGTTTCAGTGTCAAAAGAAACCCCGAAGGGAAAAGTTCAGGATGTAGATTATGAAGAAGTAAAATAAAAAAGTCGAAAAGTCGGGGCGAATAATTATTCGCCCCGACTTTTTTATTTCTTAGAAAACAGATTATATCTTTTGCATGCGTTCCTGCTGAATTCCTTTTTCAGAAGAGATCTGAATCAGGTAAAAACCGCTTTGAAGCAAAGAAACATCTAAAATATTGTCGTTAAACATCCGTTTAGTGAGTACTTTTCCACCCATCATATCGAAAACTGTAACTGTGAAATCGTGTGAATCCGTTGAAATCGAAATCCTGTCGGTTACCGGATTCGGATAAAAAGAAAATGTACTCGCTTCGTTGGTTTCAATTCCAAGCGGAGTTTGTACGGTTACTTTTCCAATCATCATACCTGAATGTACGTCACATCTGTAATTGTAAACACCCGGCTGAAGAAAACGGTATCCGAATGTCCAATTCTGGCTGGAAGTAAGCATGCCGAACGATTCCGGGTTTCCGGGGTAAGTTGCCTGCATCCCGTTGAGATTGTGAAGCCCGCTGTTGTTGTTGATCCAGGTAACAGAATCACCCATTGTGATCGTAAGATCGTTCGGACTCCAGGATGTAGCCTGAGCGTTTATTGTATGGTCCATTTGGCCAAAGCAAAATGCTGATACAATAATTGCAAAAATTGAAGTAACTGTTGTTTTCATAGCCTTTTTTTAAGAAAGGTAGTTAAACCAAAAACGCTATACCGGAT
>CBFGMW010000134.1:0-6655 GCA_965649925.1 uncultured Fluviicola sp. | reverse complement strand
AGATCCCACACTGCTTCTACCGATTGCTGGTTCGGATGACTTCCATCTGCTTCGAAATAACTAAAATCACGCAGTACATCGTTGATCAGTTCAAAACTTGGGAAATAATCAACTTTTAACTGATAAACTGTTTCGATAAGGCGTGATTTTGAAAGCGTGTTTTCCATGATTCCATCGCGTGTATAACGCACAGGACTAACCGTGAAAATCATCTTCAATTTCGAATTTATTGCCTTCAGTTTCGGTAGAAGCATCTCCCAAACAGCAACAACTTCAGCAATTTCAGAACATTTTTTAGTAAAAGTACTTCCGGGTTGTTTGTGGCAATTCGCAACCAATTCATCGGTTTCATTCAGCCAATAGCCATGCATGGAGCCAAATGTCACTATCAAAACATCTGTTGTTTTCAGGTATTCACGAAGTTTCAGCAATTGGGCTTTATAATTCTCTAAAAGAGATTCCTCGCTCAATCCATAAACTTCGCTGCTGGCAAGAGAATGCAGATGGACATCATTATTTTGAACAACGAAACCTGAGACATCGTTGTTCAGGGCATTTTCCAATTGTTTTGCCAGCGCCAGCGGATGAAAAACGACACCAAGGGGATTGATATCTGCCCTAAAACCGGCATGAATTAATCTCTCGCCTATCGAATAGGAAAAACAAGAGCCCAACAGCAAGATTCTTGAACCATAATTAATTTCAGGGAAATCGACCGGACGAGGAAAAAGATTACTACTCATAGTTATTCCAATAGAGTTCTGATTGTTCATATACCATTCGCCATCCTTTCCAGATTCCGCTCTCAGCAAAACTTTCATTATGCCATAGAAAAGAGAAATCGCCGCCGTATGTTTTCACTTCTTTGATCAGTTGATTCACCCGTAAAACCGACTCCTCCGGAGCAAGTTTCAGATACTGGTTCAAGGTCCCATCCATGTATGCGAACGGATGAATCCAAAGCTCTGTGGTTGTATTTGTATGTAAGTTAAACCATTGAAACGGATGAGCGGTTCCGGCTCTGAAACCCACAATCTCAGCGTATCCCATACTGTAATCATGCGAAAACTCATTTTCCAGCAATCGTTCATAAGTAAGCGGAATATTGAGCTTCAGAAAATGCTGTCTGCTCATAGAAACGCGTTTTGATAAGATTGTTTCCAGCCTGGTTTTCTCCATTCCTAAACGAGAAGGCTCAACATTACTAACATAACTCGGATGCAGACCTACCCCGGCACTTTTATCAATTTCACGGATCAAACGCTGATGTTTCGGGTGATTCCAGGCGATGTTTTTATCATATTGTTTCAAATCACCCAGCAGCCAAAACACATATCCTTCATGCTTTTCCAAAACCTGTATGATCTCTTCAAACGAATCGTACGGATCTTTCTTTTTGCCCGATTGCACTTGTTTTCGAAGTGCTCTTCGCTCTTTATTTCCTTTTAAAAAATCCTTTATCCCCGACAACCAGCTGCGCCAACCTTCCTTCCACTGAAACGCAAATGTATTATCTATGTCGAAAGTAGGAACAAATGACGATTGGATATTTAGCTTATACTCCGGCAGTAATTCCTCGAAATAATTCGCTAAAAAAGCATGTAAAATCCGTTCGGAAGTTTGTTCGTTTAAATCGAAATGAATGGCCTGAACAGAATTCTTAGCCAAATAACGGTCGTGCATATCGCGCACAGACGGTAAATATTCTTCGTAGCGGGAAAGCAGATAGAATAATGTTCCTAGCGGATCAGGAATTGCGTCGAACGACAAAATCTTCTGATTCTGCAAGATTCCTAAAGATACATCAATGTTTCGAACCTTGGATTCAGATAAAATTGCAGACGGAACAAGTGTCTCACAATCAGCTATTTCAAGATGTGAATAATTCAGTTTGGGGCCCTCAAACTCTCTAAACGACTGAAGATTATTTGTGAATACAATCGGAATGTTTCGCTGCGTAAAAAAAGTGATCTCAATATATTTTAATCTTTCCGAGATCTGTTCAACATAAATAAGCCCTTTTTGCATTAAATCATTCCTTTGTCTGCAAAGCTAAAGTAACCATTATCTGTAATAATCAGGTGGTCAAGCACCGACATTTCCATTATCTCGCCGCATTGAGTCAGACGTTTTGTAAGCTTTATGTCTTCATTACTTGGTTTGAGCGCACCGCTCGGGTGATTATGCGCTAAGATCATTGCTGAAGCTCCACAATCTATCCCCGCTTTAAACAGGATTTTCGAATCTACCACTGTACCTGAGCTGCCGCCAATGGACAATTGTCTTTTCTCCAAAACTTCATTTGCACGATTCAGGAACAGCGCATAGAATTCTTCATGATATAAATCCTGGAATAGAGGCCTCAATTCCAAATATGCCGAATGAGAAGAGTTTATTTTCACGTTTTCTTCCTTATCAGTTTCCTTTCGGCGTCTTCCTAATTCCAAAGCTGCCATAATGGTTATTGCTTTCGAATCACCAATTCCTTTTATTTCACAAAGCTGTGAATGGCGTAACTGCCCAAACCTGTATAAATCTCCGTTTGTTAATGATAGCAATTCCCGGCCTAAATCAACAGCCGATTTAGCTCCAGTTCCTGTTCCGATAAGTATTGCAACGAGTTCTGCATCTGATAATGCATTTTTGCCCTTAAGCATCATTTTTTCACGTGGTCTGTCGTCCTCTGCCCACTGAGGAATAGCTTGGTAAGATGATTTCATGCCTGCTTTTTCTTATTTAATTTAGTCAAAAAGTTCATTTATAACCAAACTTTTTCAAGAAAAAACTGCAAGAAAAAAAAGTAAAAATGTAATTTCTTTAAAATGTCGAATTTGTAATTCGAAGTTCTCTTTCCTGTACATTTACGGCCATGGATTCACTAACACAAATTGTTCTGGGAGCTGCAGTTGGAGAAGCTGTTGCGGGAAGAAAACTAGGAGCCAAAGCTGCACTTTTGGGCGCAATTGGCGGAACGCTTCCTGACCTGGATGTTTTTCTGAGATTCTTCTATGATCCTTTAGATGCAGCGTTGGTTCATCGCGGATTTTCACATTCATTACTCTTTGCATTACTCGCCGGGCCGGCCTTAGCCTGGATCTCACACAAGCTATCAAAGGAAAAACACACTTTTCGAATGTGGGCACTACTTTGGTTTTTATCCATTGTCACCCATCCAATGCTCGATATTTTCACTAATTACGGAACACAGTTCTTTTGGCCGTTCAGTCCACGACTCACGTTCAACAGCGTTTTTGTGATTGACCCGCTTTACACACTTCCATTCATGTTTTTGCTGATAGGAGCATTGTTTATGAAACGAGATTCTCAGCGCAGAAGAAAATGGAATTGGGTTGGAATTATTTATTCTTCCACCTATTTGCTCTGGGGAGTTGTAGTTAAATTATGTATTCTCAGTGCTGCCCCAAATTATTTTACTTCCGCTGATATTCATCCAAAAAACATCATGGTAACTCCCATGCCACTCACCTCGTTTTACTGGGACATTATTGCTGAAGACGATTCGAATTATTATGTTGGCTACAAATCACTTTTCGCTTCGTTTAATCTGCAGGACATTGAAGTGATTCCGAAGCAGCATCAGCTCTTAAATTCGGTAAAATGGAAAAGCGAATCGCGTGTGGAGCAGATCAATTATATTACCAACGGATTTTACGCGGTTCGGAAACAGCACGATAGTTTGATTGTCGCTGATCTTCGTTTCGGAACCACAACTCAGTTAACGAACGGCGCAAGGCGAGGTAATATATTTGGCTACGGCTTCACACTGAATACGAATCCAACACAGCTTTTCTCCTATCGGAGCACCGATTTTTCTAAAGTGAATTTTAGTGTTTACCTGGATAAAGTGTTTGGAAAATAGATTTACTTGCCTTACCTTTTCGTAAAATCTATTTTTAAATAGAATTGCTCCCATTTTCTGCGCTCCAGGAAAGATCTGACACAACGTTTTTTTAATAGAACTTAAAATTTTCAGATATGAAAGCAACGAAATTTAAAACTCAGAAACAGAAAAAACCGGGCATTGAATCGAAGATGGTTCCGGAGCCGGAGTATATCAGCAAAAAATACAAAGCGAGCGGTAAACTTGAGAATAAAGTTGCTATAATTACTGGTGGCGACAGCGGAATAGGAAGAAGTATAGCAGTACATTATGCACATGAAGGAGCGGATGTTGCCATTATATATCTTTCGGAAAAAAGCGATGCTGAAGAAACCAAAGAATTGGTTGAAGCTCAAAACCGAAGATGTCTTCTTATTAAAGGTGACCTTACCGATGAAAAATTCTGCAAAAGCAGTATTGATAAAGTAATAAAAGAATTCGGGCGTCTGAACATTGTGATCAACAACGCCGGGACACATTTTGACGAAGACGACCCGAAAAAAATCAAAACCGAAAACTTAAAAGAAACCTTTGAGACCAATGTTTATCCGTTTTTCTATATGATACGGGCAGCACTCGAACATTTGAAAAAGGGAGATTGTATTATCAATACCTCATCAGTAGTGGCGAATCGGGGCAGTGATCACTTATTGGATTATTCCAGTACAAAAGGAGCCATTTCTACCTTTACAAAATCGCTTTCTGCTATGCTGGCGAAAAAAGGAATTCGCGTAAACGCGGTAGCCCCTGGCCCAATTTGGACACCACTAATCGTTTCAAGTTTCGGGAAATTAGAAGAATTTGTTAATGATACTCCAATGGGGCGTGCCGGTCAGCCTTCAGAAGTTGGCCCGGGCTATGTTTTTCTTGCTTCACAAGACAGCAGTTATATTACGGGCCAGGTAATCCATGTAAACGGTGGTGAAATTGTTGCAACATAATTCAAATGTGAGACTTTGTTAATTTTCGCAGCAGGTAACAACCGGCAGCGTACATTTAAAGAAAACCATGAGTTATGAAAAAGAAAAAATCAGGAACTAGCTTTTTTGAGAATTTTGCGTCAAAAGCTTCAAAGGCAGTTGGCAGTTCTTATGCATTTATAAGTGCCCTTTCCATTGTAATTCTTTGGGCTGTTAGCGGGCCTTTATTCGGTTTTTCAGAAACCTGGCAGTTAGTGATTAATACAGGAACTACGATCATTACTTTTTTAATGGTTTTCCTGATCCAAAAATCACAAAACAAAGATTCGCTGGCCATTCAACTCAAATTGAACGAACTTGTCGCCTCTAACGACCAATCGAGCAACCGGCTTGTAGATATCGAGAGTATGACAGAAGAAGAAATGATCATAGTTCAGAAATATTATCATAAACTGAGTGAATTATCGGGTAAGGACGAACGGATTCAGACCTCTCACTCTATTGATGAGGCACACCGTGACCATCATGAAAAAACTGCTGTCCGGACAAATCCCGAAAAAAAAGCCACTGCGCCAACTAAAAAAATAGCTGTTAAGAAACCAGCGGCGCGTTCAACAGTAAAAAAAGCTTAATTCACTTCCGAATTGTTTATAAGTGACCATGAAACCAATAATCGTAAGAAACTTTCAACTTACCTTTGCAATCAACTATGATAAAAATAGAAATGAAACATTGGATTACCATTTGTGCCTGTTCAGCTTTGTTGCTTCAGGCATGCGGACAAGGTACAGCGAAGGAAGAAGTAAAAACAACTGAACGAAAAGTGCCTGAGTTACCAAAAATTGAACACACTTATGCCCTGTCCGATTATTTGACTGAAAACGAACAATTAGATAAAGATGTTGACGCTTTATTCGAAACGCTGGATGATACGGCAATTGTTGCTCAGCTGATTATGCCAGCCGTTGGTCGTTTAGGAAATACTCCCGAATCTATCAAAGCCCTGATTAACAAAAGAATTATCGGAGGTGTATTGATGTTGAACGGATCAAAAGAACAATTTACAGGCTGGATCAAAGATTTCAACACCCTTAATATTACAAACGGAAATCCGGGATTCTTGTACAGTGCTGATGCCGAACCAAGTTTATTCAATCGCAAGATCAGCGGATCTTCAACGGTCAAAAAAGCAAATGAAATTACGTCGCTCGACGAAGTAAATACTTGTGCCGACACAATCGCAGCTACACTGAAATCAATTGGAATTAATTACAATTTTGCACCTGTAGTAGATTTAGCAAAAAATGGAACTGTTGGTTATCGTGGATTTGCAAAAGTGGAGGCGAATAACGTACCTTGGTCAAACGCCTTTATTCAGCGTATGCAGAGTCAGGGAATTATTGCGACGGCTAAGCATTTTCCCGGACATGGTCTCGTTTCAGGTGATACGCACAAATCGCTTCAGGCAATTGACGGTGAACTGAAAGAAGTTCCTACTTACCCGAAACTGATTCAGGATGGAGTTTTAAGCATCATGATAGGGCATTTGGCAGTAGTGAATAATCCGAAATACAACACAGACGGTTTACCGGCAACTTGCTCCAAGAAAATTGTTACTGATCTTTTAAGAACCGAATTAGGTTTCAAAGGATTAGTTGTTACAGATGCCATGAATATGGGTGGAGTTACTGCCGTTAAAGGAAACAGTGCCCTTTCAATTGCAGCTGGAGTTGATATTTTACTGATGCCATTGGATTGTATGAAAGCTCATAGTGAAATCCTGGCCAAATATAAATCTGACGCAGCTTTCAAAGCGCAGGTTGAAGCAGCTGCA
>CBFGMW010000133.1:0-6683 GCA_965649925.1 uncultured Fluviicola sp. | reverse complement strand
GCCAAATCAACACAAGTACTGATCTCGAAAACAGAAAGTGTAGAACTTACTTCGTTTGCGAGGATTACCAAATCTTTGTTCGTTGGTGAATTTTCTTTTTTGATGATGATAATTCCTTCGGCACCACGATCAGGCCCGTTAGCTGCCAGAGTTCTGTTGTTGTAATATCCTACAAAGACCGGTGCTGCTGGATTGTCGATATTGAAAAGCATTACACCTCCAACACGTTCCAATGAAGCAAATAAATAGTGATTTCCATTGATGAAAGCAGTTGCAACACCTTCCACTTCCGGACCTTTATCGTCGGATCTGTTTTTGGAAACCGCTGTTCCCGAAGAATTACTTGCGTTAAAGAATCCTGCCGTTGCCGGATGTGTTGCTGTAATTTGTTCCAAAAGATCTTTCGAATCGAAAACTAATGCTCCTGTTGCAGCATTCCAGATAGTAAAAGAACGCGTTCCGTAAACGTGAATATCGTCGATATCTCCGTCATTATCCATATCACCGCTTGCTTTGGTAATGTTCAATCGACCTAAGTATTGATTGTTCTTCAAAATGCTCTGATCAGGATAAGCCACAGCATCTAAATTCGCACCCGAAAGACGTGTAATTTCCGAATAAGCTGAGTACTCGCGTGCATCGCCTTCGTTTGCTGAGAATAAATACTCCGTTCCGTTAATTGTTGCGTGAGCCAGGGCATCTGGCATGAACAATCCTTTTACAGGAACGGACGCGATGTAAATACCGGCACTTTGATCGGAAGCATCCAGTCCGCTATTTCCGGCGGCGTAGTTCATTGTTCCAAGCGGACGAACAGCTGTTACAGTTGCCGTTTGAAGATTTACAACCGCCATGGCGTTGTTTTCCTGTAATGTTACGTATGCAGTGAGATTATCGTCTGAGATGGAAATATATTCCGGCTCTAAATCCTGTGCTGCAGAACTTCCCGGACCAAAAATCCGGATTCCCTGCGCGCGCAGTGCTGCTTCCTGTCCGTTATAAGCCTGGAAGTTTGCGATGCTTACGTTTGTATTGGTTAGAGAAGCAATTCCCGGTGTTAGATCAACAATAGCAATACTTCCTTCCGGATCTACTGTGTAATCTGATTTAGGTTCACCCTCACAAGCCGTGATTACTTTTGTAAAGTCGTTGTTGAATGTGATCATGTCAGGCATGGCTCCAACTGTTACCTGCGAAATGTAGTTTCCGTCTGCATCAAAGAAAACAATGAATCCGTTTGCTTGTGGATTCGCGTTCTCAACTGCTGCTGCAACAATTCCGTTGTGAACCGTTATGGAATTTAAGTTTCCGTAAGGAGAGACAGAAATAGAGTTCAAAAGCACAGGTACGGCCGGGTTTGAGAAATCAACGACGTCTAATTTCGCCCCGATTGAGTTTGCGATGTATAAGCGGTCTGTTGTAGGATCGTGTGTAACAATTTCGGCACTATTTGTTCCTTCTGCCCCGTTCGAAAAAGAAACCAGGTTGTTTAAGATCAGTTCGTTGTTTCCAACTGGTGCTGTGTAATCGTTATCTGTTAGGTAAATGATCTGGTAGTTGGCTGTTGTAGTAACTGCGTTTTCTATTGCACGAATTTTTACAAGAATTGTCTCTGTTCTTTCAGCAATTACATCATCCAAAAGATCAATGGTAAAAGGAAACACTCCGTTCGTGCTTGCAGGAATTGTTAAAGTGTCGTTGGTCCATGAATAATCATCGTTTCTCCCAGCACTTGAATAAGTTGCTGTTTCCACAACAAATTTTGCAGGAAGTGCATTTGCAGAAGAGAATGTAATATTTACGGTTGCCGTCCCGTCATTTTCTGCTTTTGTCTGGGTTGCAGTAGAAATAATTCCGGTTCCCGGAGTTGGGGGAAGGGTTGCTAATGAGATATTACTTGTATTGTCATTTACGAAATCCTGAATAGTCCAGTTGCGGGTTCCTGACCAACTATTTATTGATACATCGTAATTTCCGGTTGCTTTTGATGTTTGTGCTCCCGGATCTCCGGTAAAGAAACTATTCGATTGCAGTTTTCCTCCCGGATAAAGGTCATTTACCGGCATTTCGTATCCGGTTGTTGTTGAAACAAATGCGCTTCCAATTCCGGTACCGTAGAAAACCGCATCTACCGGAACAGTTGAATTGGTAATACTTCCGGCGGCCACACTAAATACAGCAATTCCATCTGCGTTTCCACCACCATTTCCGAAAACACCGGCTGTTGGCGCAGCATTCCCGAATGCATCACCTGCAGTTGTTGTAACATCAATGATTCGGATTTTAGTTCCCGTTGGCGTCATTCCTGACCCCCCAACGTAAACAACTTGTCCGGTTGTTACAGTTCCGCTTGTTATTGAAAAGCCATAGCTCAGGTTTCCTCCGGCCATCCAGCCGTTTGCAGTTGCCGTACCGTTGTTGGTAACAACCACTGAATAAGGAGTAACTGAAAAATCAATGTTTTTTGTAGCTATCAACTCAACCCATTCCAGGTTTAAGTCACTACTTGGCGGATTGATAAAGAATTCCGAGATAACTAATCCGGGATTCTGTGCATTTAGAGTTGACGAGCCAACGAGTAAGAGTACAAATGTAAATATGTGTTTCATAGTGAACTTTCTTTGGTACAAAAGTCCGGCTTAGTTGTAATAACAATGAGCGCTGAAAATGAAGATTTGGTGATGAAATATACATTCCCTGATTAAGCAATGAGCTTATCTGATAACAGATGGTTTAAATTGGTAACAGAAGATTAATTTTTGGTTCGGGCGAAAAACTTTTCGCCCCAAACCAATCTAAATTCTCTTTTCCAGCATAGCAGTTGCCAGCATCAAATCCAACGGAGTTGTGATCTTAATATTCTCTTCGTTCCCGTCAACAGTAATTACCGAATAACCTAAATGTTCCACAACACTGGCGTCATCAGTGAAATGCTCGGAAAAATCCTGGTTGTATGCATCAATCAGAATGCGGCGCTTGAAAACCTGAGGCGTTTGTACGAGGAAATAATCCGAACGGTGAACTGATTTACTTTCCTCGTTGATTTGCATCCGGAGCGATTCTCTAACGGGAATCACCGGAACAACTGCCGGATGTTCCTGAACAGCCGCGAACAGTCGTTGAAGGGTTTCGGTACTTACAAACGGACGAACAGCATCATGAACGGCAATCGATTCGCCGTTGCAGTAAGGAAGCGCTTTTTGAATGGAGTAGAAGCGTTCGTTTCCTCCTGCAAGAACCGTATGTAGAATTTGAAATTGGTGTTTTTCAGCCAGTTCTTTCCAGTAATTAATATGCGATTCAGGAAGCGTAACAATAATCTCAGCTACTTTATCGAATTGATGTAATCGTTCGATTGTGTGCATGAGAATAGGCTTACCATTCAGCAGCAGGAATTGTTTCGGAATATCCGTTCCCATGCGTTTCCCGATTCCTCCTGCTGTTACAATAAACGATCGTTTCATATTTCGAAGTTAGCAATATTGCTTTTAGAAGCAGACTAAAGAGTCACAATTCCAATCTTGGCATAAACCCGCGCAGCGCCTGCCTGTATGCTTAGGCAGACAGGTTAGCGAGCATAAATTCGTGTATTCGCGGCGATGCTTTAGTTCCATTTTTGGAAAAACAAAAAAGGTCTCCCGCAAAGCAAAAGACCTTAATAAATATATGGAGTAATAAAACTTACTTAATCTGATTTGGATTCTGTTCAGCTTGTTTATTGAACTTATTTTGAACGGACATCCAATATCCAAAACCAATAACTCCAAGAACGATACAGCTCCAGTTAAATATGTCACCAATATTATCGTAAACCCAAGCTCCGTTTAAGATGTTTCCAAGTGTATGCCAAAATGCGTTCATAGTCTTCTTGTTTTGTAGCACAAAGAAAATAAAATATTTTGAAATGATGATTGGCTTGGGAAAGTTTTACCCAACTTTTGTTTCTCGCGTCTCTATTTCCCCCAAATCCAACCCCAACATCTCCGCAACTTTCGCTGCAATAGAATCGGCATCAAAACCACATTCTTTGTGCAATTCGTCTACGGTTCCGTGGTGGATATATTTGTCAGGAATACCTAAACGAACTACTTTCAAATGGTAGTTGTTGTCGGAAAAGAATTCCAGTACCGCTGAACCGAAACCGCCCTGAACGCAGCCGTCTTCAATGGTAATGACTTGTGTAAATTTGGATGCAATTTCGTGAAGCATGGTTTCATCCAGCGGTTTTACAAAACGCATATCGTAATGAGCGACAGATGCGCTGGTTTCCTGTAATTTTTCAATGGCTTCCTGCGCAAAGTTCCCAACATGACCTATTGTTAGAATAGCGATGTCGTTTCCGTTTGTCAGTTTTCGTCCCTGGCCAACCGGAATGGATTTCATTTTGTTCTTCCAATCAAGTAAAACACCATTGCCGCGCGGATAACGAATGGAAAACGGTCCGTGATTTTTTTCCTGTGCGGTGAACATCATGTTGCGCAATTCGTGCTCATTCATGGGAGCTGCAACAATCATATTCGGTAATGAACGCATGTAGGCCATATCGTAAGCTCCGTGATGTGTTGCACCATCGGCACCAACTAAACCACCGCGGTCTAAACAGAAAACTACGTTCAGGTTCTGAAGCGCTACATCATGCACAACCTGGTCGTATGCCCGCTGCATAAACGACGAATAGATATTACAATAAGGAATCAATCCCTGGGTTGCCAATCCGGCGGAAAAAGTCACAGCGTGCTGCTCAGCAATTCCAACGTCGAAAGCGCGGTCAGGCATTGCTTCCATCATAAAGGTCAATGAACAACCTGAAGGCATGGCGGGAGTAACTCCCATGATCTTGTCGTTTTCTTCAGCCAGTTCTACAATGGTATGACCAAAAACGTCCTGGTATTTCGGAGGTTGCGGTGATTTAGGAACAATCTTAACGATTTCTCCGGTTTCTTTATTGAAAACGCCCGGGGCGTGCCATTTTGTAGGATTTCCTTCTTCCGAGAATTTATATCCTGCTCCTTTTCGGGTAATGCAGTGTAAAATTTTCGGACCGGGAATATCTTTCAGATCTTCAAATATTTTTGCCAGTCCAACTACATCGTGCCCGTCGACCGGACCGAAATAGCGGAAATTCAATGATTCAAATAAGTTACTTTGTTTGAGTATAGATCCTTTCAAAGCGTTCGAGATCTTCGAAGCAATGGTTTGAGCATCCGGACCAAATTTGCTTACTTTACCCAGCAATTTCCATACTTCGTCTTTTACCTTGTTGTAGGTGTGCGAAGTGGTAATGTCGGTCAGGTATTCATTCAGTGCACCAACGTTCGGGTCAATCGACATACAGTTGTCATTGAGGACCACCAACAAATTCGCGTCTTTTTCAAAACCTGCGTGGTTCATTCCTTCAAAAGCCAAACCTGCGGTCATGGCTCCGTCGCCAATTACGGCAATGTGCTGACGGTCTTTCTCACCTTTGTATCTGTTGGCAACCGCCATTCCCAAAGCTGCTGAAATGGAAGTAGAAGAATGTCCTACTCCGAAAGTGTCGTATTCGCTCTCGCTGCGTTTCGGGAACCCTGAAATCCCACCTTTTGTTCTGTTTGTGTGAAAAAGCTCTCTTCGTCCGGTAAGGATTTTATGTCCATAAGCCTGGTGGCCAACATCCCAAACCAACTGATCGTCGGGAGTATTGAAAACATAGTGAAGAGCAACCGTTAATTCAATAACCCCAAGGCTTGCACCGAAGTGAGAATTCCCGATTTCCGAGATAACATCAACAATGTACTGACGAAGTTCGTCGGCAACCTGGGGAAGCTGATCTTTCGAAAATTTGCTCCGCAAATCGCTCGGAAATTCAATCTGGGACAAAAATGGACCCGCTGTATATGGATGTTTTTCAGACATTGTGCTGTGCAAAGTTAGTTCTTCGTGTTGTGATAACAAATCATTTCGAGTCATATTTTACGGAAAGGGAAATTTAACAGATTCCTCAGATTACTTTTTTTCGGGAACCCGCATGGTGAAATCCGGAAGTTTCCCGCGAATTCCACGTGTCCTGATAGATGAAACCTGGATTTTGCCGCGAATGCGCGAATTGGCTTCGTTAACACTTCGCTATAATTTTGAGAGCTGGAGAGTTGTTAGCACTCTATAAATTCTCACTAGTGCAGCGTTAGCGAGCATATAATTCGTGCATTCGCGGGAAGTTTAATCGGCTCGCCGATTCCCTGTGCGTGGTGTGCAAGTTTGACTTTTTTTCGTGAATTGGTGTTGTCAAAATGATGATTTTCACTATCTTAAATAACATGACGACCATTATTTATAAAAAAGAAGCCTATAAAATCATCGGGATTTGCATGGAAGTTCATTCCATTTTAGGGCAAGGATTTTCTGAAATTGTGTATAAGGATGCATTAGAACTTGAGTTTAGAAATCGAGGGATACCATTTGAAAGAGAGAAAATGTTTCAGGTTATCTATAAAGAAACCATTTTACCGCATTCATTCTTTGCAGACTTTGTGGTTGATGATAAGATCATCCTCGAAATTAAAACGGTATCAGAAATTCATGATGCGCATGTAAAGCAAACTTTAAATTATTTAGCTGTTTCAGGACTCGATTTGGGAATAGTGGTCAACTTTCGAGAACCCGAGTTGACTTACAAGCGTCTTGCCAGAACAAGGAACAGGTTC